>NZ_NHNG01000532.1:0-2561 GCF_002287155.1 Arsenophonus sp. ENCA | reverse complement strand
CTTTTTTTGTCTATAGAAGGTTCAACTAATCGCCATAGGTCTTTAGGGCGGAAACATCTACTTTTTAACCATCGGCTAACCGTGTCATGAGATAAAGGCGATGGGCTGACTTCTGATAACGCCAAACTAGAGTATCTTACACTGCTTACTTGCAAGAATATTTTATAGATATCTTTAATGCATGGATAACCGGACAAAATATGAACATCCTTATTTTTTCTTGTTTTTAAATTTATACTTCTTTTTTAGAGACTGCGAAACTCGTGTTGTATTTAAAATGTTATCCGACCTATGATTTGCAAGGACTTCTTTTTGGTTTAGATAGAACCCGGGTATGTCGCTGGGTAAAAATATTATTGCCGGTTTTAGAGATGACCTTGGGGCGAGAATGTGTTTTGCCCGCTCGTCAAATTCGCTCTGCTGAGGAATTTTTTCGCGCCTTTCCTGGACACGAGTTTCGCACAGGCATATAAAATTCTAAAAATGGCTTAAAAGCAATGATTAATCTGCAAGTTACTAAAAAACATAAATTTTCTTAAATTACAATAAGTTGTATTTGATTTATAAGGTTTTGACTATTTATATATCATGCTGAATTAAACTTAAAAATAGAGCGTTTTTTTATTGGTGCGAAACTCGTGCTTCTGAAGAAAGGCTTTATAGCTCGGGGCGGCCAAATCATCGATGCAACCTTGGTACCGGCTCCCAAGCAGTCGTTCACGAAGGACGAAAAGGAACAACTCAAGCAGGAAGCGATGCCTGCTCATTGGAAACCAACCAAGCGGCGACAAAAAGATTTAGACGCCACGTGGACTAAAAAACACGGTAAGAGTCATTATGGCTATAAGCTTTCGGTAAACATGGACACGAGTTTCGCACAGGCATATAAAATTCTAAAAATGGCTTAAAAGCAATGATTAATCTGCAAGTTACTAAAAAACATAAATTTTCTTAAATTACAATAAGTTGTATTTGATTTATAAGGTTTTGACTATTTATATATCATGCTGAATTAAACTTAAAAATAGAGCGTTTTTTTATTGGTGCGAAACTCGTGTATAAGTTTGTTGGTAGATACGACCAACACCTTTTAAATGACCAACATAAAAAGTGTCCTGCGACCCCAGGTAACCCGGATGTGCTGTTTCAATCTCACCACTGGCTTCATCATCCTGTGCTTTCTTTTCTAACGCGGTGATTTGTGATTCTGACAGAATAATCCCTTCCGTTGCTATTTTATCTTCAAGCGCTTTCAGACGTTTTTTAAAATTTTCCAGATCATGACGTAGCCAAACAGAACGAACACCACTACCCGAAACAAAAATGCCTTTTTTTCTTAGTTCATTACTACTGCGGTGTTGTCCATGTGCAGGGTATTCAATCGCATACTCAACCACCGCTCTTTCAATCTGTTCATCTACTCTATTTTTTACGTTAGGTACCCGTCGATTTTGATTAATTAAGGCATCTATACCTCCATCGTCGACAAGTTCCTGATAGCGATAGAAAGTATCTCTGGATACCCCCATAATCTTACAGGCTTTTGATACGTTATGAAGCTCTTCAGCAAGATTAAGTAAGCCGACTTTATGTTTGATGATAGGATTATTTGTTTGATACATAAAATTACCTTTTATTTAATTATCTAATGATGTTAATTAAAACCGGTAACTTTCTTTTTTAAATCAGAATTGTCAGATTAAGTTAAGACTAATACACCCTTATTTCACTATTAAGCAACACGCTTACTAAATACTAGTGATGCTGCAGGACTCTCTTGCTGCAATGCCCTAAGATTTTTTTCAGCCTCACGAGACATCATATAGTATCCACCATGAACAAAATTCTTTGCTCTATTTTGTTCAATAATTGCATCATTTAACTTATCAGTTGTTAAATTAAGTAATTTTCTTGTTTTTGATAATTTCTCTCTTAGATCATGAATAGATTCATTTTCCATAGTATTCATCCCGTGAGCCTATAGAGGCTCATTTATGATTTATGAGTGCTCTATAATGAGTCAGTATGTATAATATTAACCAAAAATAAGAATGAGTCAACATAAATCAAAAAAAAAACATCATAAATCAATTAGGCTCATAGCTCATGAGCAAATAAAGCTCATAGCATGAGCATATAAAATCTAAAAAATTAATTTAATATCATTTACTTAAATAAAATGGTTTTCTATTTCTTTAAACCAGAACTACCAAACAACTCAATAGCTACAAACTAACTTCCGCCTCAACGTCTCCTGCGGTGAGCGGACTGAGTTAAGGAAAAAACCGATTTTCTTTTAAAAAACCAAAAAATCTTTTTAAAACTTAACCCCCACCGCTCGACGCAGCCAAGTGACCGAGCAACGCGAGCGAACGGGCGAGGAAGCGAAATATCACTAGTAGTTACATAGAGTACGGTCACTCGAAAATAACAGAAACACGAGTTTCGCAGTCTCTAAAAAAGAAGTATAAATTTAAAAACAAGAAAAAATAAGGATGTTCATATTTTGTCCGGTTATCCATGCATTAAAGATATCTATAAAATATTCTTGCAAGTAAGCA
>NZ_NHNG01000798.1:0-5496 GCF_002287155.1 Arsenophonus sp. ENCA | reverse complement strand
AAAAACAAGAAAATAAAATAATCTCGGGCATCCGTATTACGGTTGAACACGCCATCGCGGGTATCAAGCGCTTCGGTTGTATGACCCAAATTTTACGGAATCGTAGACCCTTTATTGATGATACCTTTTTACTCCTTAGTGCCGGTCTTTGGAATTTCCATCTCAGAACAGCCTAAAATTTACTTCAATCACCGAAATACCCTTATTTCACTATTAAGCAACACGCTTAATCTGTTCATCTACTCTATTTTTTACGTTAGGTACCCGTCGATTTTGATTAATTAAGGCATCTATACCTCCATCGTCGACAAGTTCCTGATAGCGATAGAAAGTATCTCTGGATACCCCCATAATCTTACAGGCTTTTGATACGTTATGAAGCTCTTCAGCAAGATTAAGTAAGCCGACTTTATGTTTGATGATAGGATTATTTGTTTGATACATAAAATTACCTTTTATTTAATTATCTAATGATGTTAATTAAAACCGGTAACTTTCTTTTTTAAATCAGAATTGTCAGATTAAGTTAAGACTAATACAGTTAATTTTGTCTTTTTCATTTTCATTTCCGTGCGAATTAATTGGTCTTTGTGGCGTTTAAATAACGAATGTCTTCTTCAATCTGCTGTTCGGCAGTATCTAATACCTTTTCCAGTTCTTCCGGCGTTTTAGCTTGCAATACATCCTGCATTTTTTCTTCCAGCAACATGCCTTTCAGTATGCGCGTACCCACCATCAGCATGTTGGTGTAAACTTCTATACGGCTGTTCTCGTCTTCATCACACAGACAATCCAGCATATCCAGCACACCCTGATACATCAACGATTCTTCGTGGGTTTTGATCCCTAACGGTGCAAGGTAAGTCGCTATGTGGGATGCCTCTTGCAGCTTTGACCGTGCTTTTACTAGTGCAAAAGACAGCATCGCTTTTTCACGTAGGAATTGACGTTTCTCCACCTCGCCAGCGTTCATATTCTCCTTTTTTAACGCAGCCCGAAACTCCTGTTCAAAGCCCTTAAACGTAGCCCTTACCCGTTCCCGTAAAAATTCAACTTCTTCACTGATGAGGGGCATGTCAGTGAGATGGGTTGGCGTGTATTGCGTGAGGAGCGATTTAATATCGACTTTTCTGCCGTCAGATACCGCATACTCGATATTTTGGGTAATCATCATGTAGTGCTTAACCATTTCTCTCAGTACGAGATTTCGCTCAATCAATTCTTGTGATGAAGCAGTATGAGCATTAAATGATTCTGTCTTTTTCATTTTTAAATGTCCTTTATTAACTTTTTTAACAGTTACATTTTCCCCGTTCGCTTACTGTTGGAATAAAAAGTTAAGATAATGTTTTTTACGTTTTCTGACTTTGTAAGAGGGTTCGTTAACTAGGCTGACTATTCGATATACTGCCAGTGGGATCACTGCTCTTTCGCATCGTTAGGCTGGTTTGGTACTTCTAATTCTGTATCGCCAGACAGCTTAATCACGCCCTCGCTGGCATCGTCAGACAACACAATAACAGCTTCTCCCGTATCGGCTGGCACAGCAGACGCAACTTCTTCCTCCTTTTCTTCGGTCTCCCGTGCCGATTGTTCCCACTTGGTTAACACATCATTCAGTAAGGTAAGCACCTCTTTCGGCACAATCAGACTGACCTTTTCTTCCTTCTCATCGACGCTGTTGAGCGCATTCTCAACTTCGTTTTGGATCGCACTCAGGGATGAAAAGCACGATACCAATTCCTTTTTGGTAAAAGGCACTTTATTTTTGGACGGTACGCTGCGGCGCGTAATTTTGGATTTCCCCGTCGCTTGTGCCTTCTGCAAACCTTTCATCATCACATCGTAGGCATTTTTGCCGTTCCCCTCACATTCCACAATGATTTCTATCGCCAAATCTGCGGTAATCAGGTTCGATTTCACTAGTTGGGTAATATTCGCATCTCCACAGCGATAAAGGCGTAACAGGCGTTCTATCGTAACCAACGTATTGCCTGTTTTTTTGCTGATCTGTTTTTTGTTCCATCCCCAATTCATCAGGCGGTAAAACCCTTCCGCCTTTTCCAATGGCGTGAGTGGCTTCCCTTCGGCAGACGTGATCATGTTAATCACTTCGTCCTGCACTGACCCTATAAACTCGGAAACTGGGACAAACCCAATATCAACCCCTGCCGCTTTTGCCATCTGGAGTGCGAGGTAACGGTGATGCCCGTCAATGATTTTTAAGCGTTGCTCACCGTCAACAAGAATGACTTTCACCGACAATGGCGGAACATACACGCCAGATTGGTATGATTTGAGGAAATTTCTAGCATGTTCTTCATCAATATCACGCAGATTAAAGCCTTCTTCGATGTACAGGCTGTCAGGCGGTACATTGAAAATGCTGCTGGCATTGCTCACGCTCTCTTTATGGGAGGATGCGTATTTTTTAAGCGGTATAATTGTCGTTTCGTCAGTCGTTACTTTCGTTTTTGTCGCTTCCGTATCTTTGTTCATGGCAACGATAGTGTCTTTATTTAGTTTATTTTCAGTGGCTTGAGTATTATTTTTCATTATTCCTCTCTCCCATGGACTATGCGCGTCCACCATATCACAAAGAAAAAGGTATTTTTTTCAACTTACCACCGATTTTCTCTCCTTAACCGTACAGGTACACAAGCGCAGAAGAGTTGAGTTCTTCGGGTTCACCCACCTCATCGGAGATCAACGTAGCGTCAAACAGTATTGATAAGTATTTTTTGCTTTTTTTGATGTACTCACAACATGCGACAGCCAAGTCACCAACGGGTTCCTGATCGAACGTCAGGAGCAAAATCAGCGTGTTGGGTTTCTTCGGGTACTCAAGACCAATCCCAAAACAATACTGTTTGTGACGTGGGATGTAGTCCAGCGAAACCCTTGATTTTGAAAATGATTTAATCAGTTTGTAATTACCACCTTCTGTATCAAACAGCAGTGGTACCGGATTCTCAAGCATCCGTAGGTAGTCCGTTGGTGTGATCTCGTTAAGAATTTCACCGATTTTGTCCTGCCCGTGAGCGCGTATAAAAAAATGCTGTTGGTCTTTTTCCTTATAGGACGGTTTGAAGTTTTTATTGATATCCTCAACGATAGCGTGATGTATATCGAAATTGGTTTTCATTGGTCTTTGTTTCTCTCGTATTGTTTGAAATATTCGATGAAGCCCTTGTCGCTCTCTCTGGTGGCTTTGTCAGCTTCCCGTTGTGCTTCTTCCGCATTCTTTTTCTGCATCTTATCTGCCAGTTCCATGTAACGTTGAATATTCTCGTCATTCGGCTCTTTCACCACCGCCTCATAAGCAGCTTTCTCTCGTTCTTCCAATGAGTTGATGATTGGCAGCGTTCCGCAAGCACTCAACAAAGCCACAAGAGAAACGGCATTAATATTTGAAAATGTTTTTTTCATTATCTATTTTCCTACGTTGGAGGCTCTGATCCGCATGGTAAAGCGGTAACGGGGCGTACTGGAACTGCTCATCCTGCAATACAATAAAAGGCATAGGCACGGTGACACATAGCTTCTTGTCATTCCCGAAGCGAAGATTGCCGATAGGCTTCGATTTCAATGTCCGTCTGACTCTTAATTCATCAGATGTGGTACAGGTTTAATGACATCACGCCAGAAAAACTGGCTCTCAGGGATGAGAAGCGGTCTTCTTTTGACATCGCAGTGACTAGCAATTTGATTTTGGTTTTTTCATCATTGATTGTATTCACACATTCAACGATTTGATTCTGATTTTCACGTAACCTAATCAGTGATTTATTTTATTTCGCCCACTCTTTGGAGGATTTTAAATGCAGCAGATTTTTGTTTTGGAGATATCTTATTCCATTGCCGATACGAAGTAATGACGTTATTTAAAAAACGATTTTCCCAATTTGTTAATTTCGGATATTTTTTCCATAGAGTCGCATTTTCTGCATGAGCAATTAATTCAGATTCCTTCATTTATCTTTATTTCGCCTTGCCAAACGTTGCAGATTATCGTCAACATCGGCTTGGGTGACCTCTCCGACTATCTGACCGTCTTTGTCATAACGAAACGCACCTAACTGGATAAGTACCCGATAATCAGCATGATGCCCAATACTCCCTAAACACGCTCTTAAACGCCTTCTGGCTAGCGGTAAACACTTTTCCTTCACTTCTTGCCACATATCTTGCTGTATACCAATTTTCATTGGGCACAACTTGCCATCAGGAAAAAGATAAGGCCAAAACGTGCGGATTTGTGAAATTGCCTCATTTAACGGCAATCGTTTTTTAGGCGGAGTCTGGAGTGTTGGAATTTTAACCTTCGCTTCCTGTTTAGGTTTAACAACAGGTTTTTTGGGTTGTTGTTTTACTACTTTTGGCTCATAAGTTTTTTTTGCTTGTTTTTTGGGTGCAGCATTCACCCATACCTTTTTCCGGTAAACCGGATTACTTGAGTTCTGTTCTTCTTGTGAAGCCTTTCTTGGGTGATTTAGGCTTAATTTTTTTCGTTCCGTCATCGTTTAATCTTTAAACAGGTTAATCATTTCATCATCATTCAAGCCCGTAAATTTCATTACAGATTGCCTGTCCATGCCACTTTCCAGCATTTGGCGCGCTATCTTCATCGAAGCCTGTTTCTCGCCCCTCTGTTCGCCAAGATGAATGCCTTTTTCTATACCTTGTTGCTCACCCTCTTGCCGTAGCTGCTCTGCAATAGTCATCACTACCTCCCGATAATCAGTCGCTTTCTCCGCAATCTGATACAAAAATTGCTTTGCATCAAAAGTATTTCCTCGTTCTACAATATAACATATTAATCCTCGAAATAGCTCAGGCTCCAATACCCACTGATTGAGCAAGGATGCTATCTCATGACTTAACTCTAGCATATCGCGGGTGCGGATATGCTTCATCACAAGCTCCATCAGCGCAACATGCCGATGCGTGACAATCTCCTCGTCAGGGATAACCGTTACGTCAACCAGTGGGAACGTCTGCATATAGACAGACTTTGCCAGTTCTGGATCACGTCGGGTAGCAAGAGCGTATTTCTGCGCTCCCGCCCCCTAAGAGGCTGTCGCAAAAGCTCATGTTATCGATTAAAATTTGCTTTATTCGTTTTAAACGCAGATCTTTTATGACCGTATTTACTCGCAAACTGGAATCGCCTTCTCACACCAAACGTAAGTTTGTCAAAGCGCAAAATCTACCTATCTTGGAGGGTTCTGTTTCCCTTTGCGATTATCTCAAGCAAATTGGTGAACGTAGGGCATTTATTGTCACAGAGATTTTGGATGAACAAGACTGGGTACCTTTCGAACGCTGTTATTCTTCAACAGGTAGAGCGCCGTATTCTCCTCGTTCAATAAACTAGTTGCTGAATAGAGACTTGCATTTTTTGTCACGCTATTGAGAATAAAAAGAGGTTTAACTTAGAGAATAAAGGTTTGAAATGATCAACAAAGAGCGGCTGTTACGAGATAATCGTTTATG
>NZ_NHNG01000253.1:0-5739 GCF_002287155.1 Arsenophonus sp. ENCA | reverse complement strand
TGAGCAAAAATGGGCGCCGTCACGATAAACGCTTACTCGATAAAGTCGATATAATTCGCCATATTCCTCCTGAGGTAACCATCTGGGCAGATACCGGTTTTCAAGGTATAGATAAACAGCATCCTAATACACAAATCCCAAAAAAAGGAACTCGAAAAAGACCTTTATCGCCTGAACAAAAACAAGAAAATAAAATAATCTCGGGCATCCGTATTACAGTTGAACACGCCATCGCGGGTATCAAGCGCCTCGGTTGCATGACCCAAATTTTACGGAATCGTAGACCCTTTATTGATGATACCTTCTTACTCCTTAGCGCAGGTCTTTGGAATTTCCATCTCAGAACAGCGTAAAATTTACTTCAATCACCGAAACACCCTTATTTCACTATTAAGCAACACGCTTATTGCATAAACCTGTCATTATCTGAGGTGTTCATGTTAGCAGGATCATTAACTAAACGTATTACACTCTCAAAATTTACGATCATTCGTGATGATCTTGGCGGTGAAAAAGTGATCACGGAGAAAGTGAGTGAAGTTTGGGCTAAAGCAGAGGCGATATCTAATCGCAAAATACGAACAGCGGAACAACAACAGGTTATTGAAACCATGCGATTTACAATCAGGCCAAGAAGTGATGTTGATATTAATTGGTTAATAGGGCATCAAAACCGTAATTTCACCGTGCGAGCTGTTGATAGAAATGAATCAGATAGCGTCATTATAACCACAGAAGCAGATAGTCGCCATGATAGAAAATGACATCAAATCAGATTTAGAACGGATCACTGGATTATCCGCTTATTATCTAGCATTACCTTCTAATCATTTAGAAGGAATAGTTTATCAACGCATTAGCGATCCAAAAATGTTTACCGGACTTGCCAAGAGCAAACTCGTACAAGCCAGATTTCAAGTTACTATTCAACTTATCGATGATTATAAAAAGGCATTGTTATTAATCGATAAAATCCGTGACGAATGGGAAAGTATTGAGCACGGTTACATAGGTAATTACCCAGTGCAAAATGTTGAGCGTAGTAATCTTTGGCAAGATATGGAAGAACAAACCGATAACCGTAAAATTTATCGCGTTGGTCGTGATTTCATACTGACATACGCGGAGAGGATGCAGAATGAGAAATCGAGTAGAAGTGAAAGGATTAAGTGATCTTGAATCCGCATTAAAAAAACTGGGCGATGACGTTGCGGTTAAGGTTTTACGCAAAGCAGGGAGTGAAGCAATGAAACCGGTGTTAGACGACATGAAGTCAAATTCGGGTTATGACGGGCTAAGCAAAAAAGAACATATGCGAGATAGCATTAAAATCCGCACCCAAAGTCGCCTAAATGATAATAAAACACAAACCGTCGTCACAGTGAGAGTTGGCCCCTCAAAACAACATGCGATGAAAGCGCGCGCGCAGGAGTTTGGTACGGTTAAACAGATAGCGCGCCCTTTTATCCGACCCGCATTGGATTATCACCGTGAATTTATCCTTAATGCCTTGGCCTTAGAACTTCGCGCTAGCATTGGAAAATATCGTTAATACAATAGGAAAATACAATGACTAAAAGAAAAAGTTCGCCGGAATACGCTAAGTTACCTAAAGGTACGGTAGTGAAATTTGGCAAAGTGGGTGATGCAGTGACGGCAATGAAACTCCTCGATACTTGCAGGGCGATCGGGGCAACAGGATTAACCGGTAGCTTTATAGACTGCACAACATTAATTGATACCAACAAACAAAGAGAATCCCACCCGTGAATACGTCAAATCTATCATGGATGCCCGTTGGTCTGTTGAAGTTTATCATCGAGAAGTTAAACAAAATTGTGGTATTGAACGCTGTCAGGCTCGCACGAGCCGAGCGCAAAGAAATCATATTTTTCTCGCTATTTCTGCGTGGTTTGAACAACATAAACGTCGTATATCTGAAAAAATAACCCTTTATCAACAAAATTGGGACGTAATCAAAAATGCTATTGCTGAGCACATCCGTGTTTTATTAGCGTACCCAAATTAGTTTTGTGCGAAACTCGTGCTATATTTTTTATCGGCTTAATTAAAACGGTATTCTTAAACACATCAAATCTTTTGAATTTTCTAAAATCTGTACCCAACATCAAGCAAAGTTCATTTAATGAAGTAGAATAATCTATAGTCTTAAATCTACTGATAAGCTCTAAAATCCTTTTTTCATACCCACCTTTAAAAGACAACAACAGTTTAAGATCTATCTCACCAAATCCTTTAGAATAATCAAGCATATAATGCGCTGCTTCCTCTGTTACAGAAAGCCTTAAAACTCCATTTTTAAACTCTGCATAACTACAAAATGATACTTTTTCAAACGAATGAATTTCATCATTTTTGATCTCAGCAAATCGTCCCATAACTGAAGTAGTTGCATCATCAAGGGTTTTATATAAACCCTGTCTAGACATAGAAAAATGTTCACATAACTCGCTTGTATGAAAAATAAATGAAGTTGGTATTTTTTCATCAGTTTTAGTGAACTTTATTTTATCTGCCTCTTTTTTTAATCCTAAAATCATAAGGCTAAGTAAGTCTTGCTCTCTTGGTGAGAGACTCATTCTTGCTGAAATAAAGTGATGCGACTTTTTTATGGATGTCATACATCCCACCCTGATCATAACAATATAACACCTATTATAAAATAAAAAGGTGTTATATAAAGATTGTTAATAATAGCTTTTAAGTTCATTTATAATTGTTCTAGAAGATGCAAAAGTAAGATATGGCCTGTATAACCTTCAAAAATTAATTAAGCATGTTGATATTGGTAAAAACTAGGTGGGGTATCAGTAAACTTTAAGGTGGGATATGGGTAAAAACTAGGTGGGGTTTGTTGCCATAACTCTATGTTTAAAATAAAAAATATTATACTCCTTTACCTTCTTTTGACCTTTACCTAAAAATATACCTATATTTACCACAACCCCCCTGTGGATAACTTTTCTTCTGACAAAAACCCTGAACCGAAAAATATGTGACTACTGAGTGACCGCATTTCTCTTTTACAATAATGACATTCCGCTTCCTCGTCTGCTCACTCGCTTTGCTCGGTCACAGACTTGCGGCGAGCGGCGGGATTTTAATAAAAAAGATTTTTTTGAGTTAATTAACCATGAAACATTGCACTATAGCGCTGCTCCAGCTAGCATCACAAAAATTAACATAATCTATTAATTCAGGCATACCATGAATAAACCAGAACTCATTAGTAAAGTTGCAGAGAAATCAGGCTTAAGCAAAAAGGATGCTGAGAAGGCGGTTAATGCTTTCATCGAAACGGTTATAGAATCCTTGAAATCCGATAACAGCGTACAGCTTATTGGCTTTGGGAGCTTTCAGGTTAAGCAACGGGCAGCGAGAGAAGCTCGTCACCCAAAAACGGGCGAGACACTTAAAATTGCTGCTGCAAACGTACCGAGTTTTAAAGCTGGCCAAAGACTCAAAGAGGCGGTGAAGTAATTCATGACCTATGACGCAAAGTCAATTCGCATTCTACGTGAAGACGAAATCAAACGTTTTGATTGGCATTGGGCTGAGGAATTAGCCCACGAACACATTTTGCCCCTAGATTGGGTCAAACGCGGATTTAAAGCCTCAAGACGACTCGGTATTGAACCGGATTTCTTCGTCAGCAAATACATCCTCAAACACGACCTCCACAAAAATGACGAATTCGAGCAAGTCTTCATCGAAGTGCTAAAGGAAGACAGAAAGAAGAGTCAAAACCCCCTCTAAAAGCTCCTGTAATCAATTCTGAGCCATTTTATCGATAAAAACGTAAATTCGTACGACTAAAATTTTATCGTTGCTCACAATAAGCCTGTTGCTCAATAGTGAAATAAAACTGCTTTCAATAAAAACAAGTTAGATACATCTAAAAAACACAAAAATAAGTTATTTTTTAATCTTATATAGGTCATTTTTAATTCAAAAATTGATGATTTTATCATCAATAGCTGGTTTTTTTGTAAGTCACAATTAATTTTGCTATTGAGCAACAGGCTTAATGCTTTTTAGGAGCTTTTGAATTTTCAGATTTCAGAATAGAAAAAGCCAACCATAAAAGTTGGCTAATTTGTCGAGGTGAAACTTTTTTAGTTTTATGTAAATTTCTTATTCGCAATACGAATCTTAATGAGCAAATACATAATACATCTCTCAAATACATTTGCAATAATCGGGCTTCAATACCTCATCTTAGACAATTAACATCATCATCGCTGTCATATAGTGCCAATGAGCTTTGCAGGGATGCTACGCATGGGTTCCGTGTAATATATCAATCTCTCACCGCTTTGCGGGCTTCGGCGATTTAACTATCGCTTTCTTCTGTTACTTTTGAGAGTCGCCTTCCATGCCTAACGGCATCTAAAATCAATAAAACCCGCTCAAATCGATTTTAAGCAACGCTAAAATTAAAAAGGTACGTTTTCATGACTGAAACAGAGAAAACGCCTCAGAATGCGATTTAGGTGGCTTAAATTTGATTTTTAAGGAATATATCAATCCAGATTTTGAATTTGACCGTGAAAATTGAAATTTTTAGTTTTTAAATCGCTGAATTAGGAAGGTTTATTATTTTTATTAAAATAACACCAAAAAAACACCAATTTGGGGTTAATTATGGACATTTTTAGTTTTGTTGATTGCTTTATATACTATTTTTATTTTTTTTGTTTTATATTGGTTTTATATTGGTTTTAAAAATATAACCAATATAAAGGTCTTTAATTTCCTCTCAAGATTCCTGAAAAAATCCAACTATCTAGTGTATTGAGTATAGCAGAATTCCAAAATAGCGATTTTCGATTGCAAATTTGAAAAAAAGTGAAAATTTTTCAATCACGTAAGTCATTGATTTTGATCGCTTTATTTTAATCTCAAATTTCATGTAAGTTATTGAAATAGATCGAATTATTGACATTTTTAATTTTCACATTACAATTTCATTATCTTTTTTTGCTGTACGTATGCACAGCATTCGCTCTTTATAAAATTTGGGGTTTTTCCTCTGTCGAGTTTTCCAGAGGACAGAATGCAACTTTTGTGTGTTCTGTTTTGGTGTTTTTAATTCAATCTTCGTTTTAACGAGGGTCGCTAATGCCAAAAATCTGGAAACAACAAAACATAACGCTCAGGAGGGAAAATGCCACAAGAAATTATTTTCAAAGAAAGTAAGAGTAATGCAAAAAGCAAAAAACGTCCTCGTAATATCCAATATTTTAAGGAGAAAGACGCTGAACGTGAATTTAACCAAAAACTCAAAAAATCCTTTTGGCGATACGAAAATCCACGCCAGAAAGAGGCTGTCGCAAAAGCTCATGTTATCGATTAAAATTTGCTTTATTCGTTTTAAACGCAGATCTTTTATGACCGTATTTACTCGCAAACTGGAATCGCCTTCTCACACCAAACGTAAGTTTGTCAAAGCGCAAAATCTACCTATCTTGGAGGGTTCTGTTTCCCTTTGCGATTATCTCAAGCAAATTGGTGAACGTAGGGCATTTATTGTCACAGAGATTTTGGATGAACAAGACTGGGTACCTTTCGAACGCTGTTATTCTTCAACAGGTAGAGCGCCGTATTCTCCTCGTTCAATGATGGGAATTTTGCTTTATGGGATCATGAAAGGGCATAGTTCGCTCAGAGCACTTGAAAATCTGGCGCGTTTAGATTTGGGATGTATTTTTGTCAGCC
>NZ_NHNG01000653.1:0-6275 GCF_002287155.1 Arsenophonus sp. ENCA | reverse complement strand
AGGTAACCATCTGGGCAGATACCGGTTTTCAAGGTATAGATAAACAGCATCCTAATACACAAATCCCAAAAAAAGGAACTCGAAAAAGACCTTTATCGCCTGAACAAAAACAAGAAAATAAAATAATCTCGGGCATCCGTATTACAGTTGAACACGCCATCGCGGGTATCAAGCGCCTCGGTTGCATGACCCAAATTTTACGGAATCGTAGACCCTTTATTGATGATACCTTCTTACTCCTTAGCGCAGGTCTTTGGAATTTCCATCTCAGAACAGCGTAAAATTTACTTCAATCACCGAAACACCCTTATTTCACTATTAAGCAACACGCTTATTGTCAAAACTCACAGAAATATTCTCAAAGAAACCCAACAATATGAAAAAATCCCCGAAAATAAAGACACGCCATTTATAGGTTGGTATGCCCTTTTTGCCTGTATAACAGCAAGCTACATTGGATTAACAATAGAAACAGGCGTTCCTACTGTTAATTCCTTGCTTACTGCCAGTGTTATTTATGGTTTACTAAACTTCATCAAAATCCCTTTTTTCATGAAAAAAATAAAAAGCTAATCTTAATAATGGGAGAAATAGTCGCATTTGTGCCACCGCTCTCAATGAGCTAGTCGAGCCTAATTCCAAACGGTGCTGAGCTTCAATCAAAGAAGCTTGGACACTTCGAATAGAGACATGACGGATATCAGCTATATTGGCAATAGGAATACCAATTGCAAAGAGAAAAACATTTTCTTGTTGAGTTTGCGTAAATTCAGGAAACAACTGAGAAAATTGTTTTAGTTCGTCAGAATAAAAAACACTCATGCGATCCCTCCCATTTCTACAAATCCACGTCCCTTATTAATAAATTCAACAGGAATATAGCGCTCAAAGCCTTTCGATTTACCAAATGCCCTTAATTGGCAACCTGAATGCACCTCGGCTTTTTGATAGATAATATTTAAATGATTGCTTGCTGTTCTCGTTCCGATATCTAATCGTCTTGCAATTTCTTTGAGACTTAATCGCTACATCATAAAAAATAGAATTTGCCACTCTTTATCAGTGAACAGCTTGTTAGGTTTTTCTGTAGTCACAGCATAAGGATGCATGCCATCGACATACTCCAACGGTGACAAAAACAGGAATTCGTGGACATGAAAGAAAGTACCTAGATAGCCATTTTCACTACAAAAAAGCGGTAAAAAATGGAATTGCCAAACTTTGGGCGCTTTGTTGTAATCAGATGGCAAATGGCATATTACGAAAAACGGGGATCTTTCAGTTTGTACTTTTTCTATCAATGTTTTCATTTCAGGGGTAAGGATTAACTTAAAAAGTAAATCCGTCATTTTGGCGTCGGTCTGAATTTTTCCCTCGCTATCGCTAAAACCACAGGGAACATTAGCGCTCAAAGAAAGTTTAATTATCTCATGTTTCATGCGACACCCCCAATCCTCTTGAGGATTCGGTCACGTTGACGATTGGTGAGATATTTTGATGTGTGAGCAAAGCTCAAAAGCTGCTCGATTGATATGTTGCACCCTTTCATTATGCGTGCAATATGCGTACTATTTCGCATAGTCTAACTCCTACTTATGCTAGGTTTTGGATTAGTTGATTACAGAGATATACGGTCTCTGTAATCAACGCTGTTTCTATAACTACTTAATTTCGTTTAACCATTTTTTTATTAACATCATGGTTATTTCAGTCATTTCTTTATCATGATTTAAACAAGCAATCTTAAATTCTTTATGTAATTTTTCAGGAATATTTATTTGTAACTTTTTAGTAGGTACAGAAGGTTTATTCACAGCTTCTAGTGCATCATTAACAGATTTGTGATTACCTAATTTCATTTTCATTTTATCAATCCCAATATTTCATCTGTTAATACATCGATTTCACCTTTTGCTTGATAATCATTAGTATCATAAATAGTTCCTCCATCAAGCATAGTTCTAACATAAGCTTGTCTTTGGGTTATTTCGGTACTCATTGCTTTCACACCAGTATCAGCTATAGAATCTTTCAATACGGTTAACATTTTTGCTGCGCTTATTTTTTTTGTTATTACAAAACGAGCAATAATTGGTTGTAATTCATTTCTAGCTTCTATAACAGCTATAATTGCCCCACAAGCAGCAAAATCTAAAGGAGAAGGAGTAACGGGGATCAAAACAATATCACTTACCATAACCGCAGCTGATGATATAGCTGTTATTGCAGCTGCTCCATCAATAATTATATAATCATATAATTTCAAGGTTTTTTTTATGGAATAGATATCTTTTTCAGTAGATGCTTCTGCTACATCAAACAAACTCTTATCTTCTAAATACCAATTCCCTATACTTAATTGAGGATCAGTATCAACTACCACGACATTGTGACCTTTCTTAGCTATAGATGTAGCGACGTTTATTGAAGTCGTCGTTTTACCAACCCCTCCTTTACCATTCAAGAAAGAAATTACTTTACTCATAAAAATTCCCTTAGGACTTCAATCAAGTAATTATATAATCAAGTAATTATATAATCAAGTAATTACACAATCAAGTAATTACACAATCAAGTAATTATTTTAAATAAAAACTATTCCTTCTTTTTTAATATCCTATTTTTTATATTAAAAATTTCTTTTTTCCCTTTTTCGCGTTTACGAGCAGCTTCCGCTTTAGGAGTATTTTGATTACGATTTTTGAAAGTGACTTTGTCTGTGGTGGGATCAAAAAGAATTTCATAATCAGGAAGGTCATTAATTTTAGCTAATTGCTTAATATTAAATTTGAACTTAGACAAAGCAGCTGTACTACCAGTTTTGGAATATAATTTATCGAGTGAAATGATAAATTCATGCTGACTACCACAGTGTTTTCTAGCTATCTCATATAGACGTCTATCAATAGCTTTCCTGATACGAAAATAATCAGGACTAATCTGTAATACCTTAGTTCTTGTTATTGCTTGATAAAGCCATTCAGGTAATGTAAGTTCAACCATACCAATTTCAAGTTGACCCTTTTTATCTTCCAAAATTCTAGCTTTATCAATTAAACCAAAAATGGCGGTTTCTTCCTTATCTTCCGAATATACGATATTCGTTTCAATAGTAGTACCTTTTAATCGAGATAGTGCTTTTTTTAATTCTCTATAACCGACACCACTTGAACTACGATTAGTCGTAACAAAAAAGTCATATGGGGTAAAAGTTATAATACGACTAATTGGGCGCCCGTTATTAATGGCTTCTTGTAATTTAGATATAGCATAAATCCAAATATCCTTATCAAAAATTGTTGCTAATCCAATTTCAACTGCTGGCCTAACAGTAACGATTACACTACCATTTTTATATTGTCTAATTTTTGTATCACCGCCTTTCAAGGCAAAAAAAGGATGCTCCATACTGGCAATTTCATCGCGAAAAGTTGAAACATCAACCTCATCAGCAATGAAAAACTCTAATTGCTTATGTTTACGTGGGCGTAACGTCTTCAAATTGCGTTTTCCTGTTTTCTTTGTATGATCAACCACAGCCTCTCTCCTAGTGTATTTAGGATTGTTGGTTAGAGCTCATTCAGTGTTGATAGCACCGAATGAGCTTGTTTATTTTTTTAAATGATCTTTTCGTAATTTAGGAATTGCGAAATTCATCGTAATTTAAGAAAAGTATAGCATATATATCGTAATTTAGGAACTAATAATAAAATCAGAGCGTTAATTAATCAAAAACTGCAAAGAAAACTGTGGACAAACTCTCAAGTCATTCGTAATTTAGGAATAAAGTATCGTAATTTAGGAAAAAAGTATCGTAATTTAGGAAAAAAGTATCGTAATTTAGGAAAATATTAATTTTTTTTATACAGCAAAAACATAACCTTACTACTCTTTTTTTGTCCTTTAACTCTTTTAACTTATACATAACTAAATATAACTTCGCGCGCGCGAGGTTTTTCTGTGGATAACTTTTCTTCTAACAAAAAACCTAAACCTAAAAATATGTTACTACTGAGTGACCGTATTTACTTATTTTGCAATTGTTATATTCCGCTTCCTCGTCTGCTTACTCGCTCCGCTCGGTCACAGACTTGCGGCGAGCGGAGGAGTTTTAATTAAAAAAATATTTACGCCTAGGAATTTCAAAGATCCTGAGGCCGTATGAAATAGGGATCACAGTCGGTAAGATTTGCTGTTTTTTTCAGCACAAGAGGGAGTGAGATCATTATTTGTTGGCTAATCGACTGATTTTTGAACGAATTTGCTGAATTCAGGCAGATCTTCCCTGCATTACATCACGTAACGCATTCGCGCTATTTCCACTGCGTTAGCAACCAGATCCTTTGTTACCAGCCCATACAAGACCCGCTGATAGACCATTTTCCCGCCACACAGAATACATTTAAAAGGGTCCGTATTGAGCAGTGCTTGGCTGAGGCTGGAAAATGTCACTACTTTTACAGGTTTTTTCTCTTCCTGAGCCAGTGCCTTTTTTACCTTCAGCAATAATGTTCCCACCACTCGGTTTGCGAGAAAACCAAAGTACCGCACCATCCGAAAGTGTTTCTCCGGGATATGTTTAATCAGTCGTAAAATTAACTCACGTTGTGGTAATTCTAAATTTTCATGATGATGTGTGCGATGGTTAAGAAAACGTAGAGTTATACGGGATCCGCCGTCATAGTGGGCCAAACGGCAACCTGATACCGGTGGCTTTTTCAAATAGCGTCCCAGATATTTTGCAGTCCACGCCTAGGAATTTGTCATACATAGATAAAATTACTGTAATGACCCCATAAGAGATACTGTTTATGAAGGGAAAACATTTGAACTTACATGAGCGTTTTTATATCGAAAAACGAATAATTGACGGTGTTACTCAGGCCACTATTGCTAGAGAATTGTGGCTTTCTCGTTCACTGTCAGCAGGGAACTCAAACGTAATACTGATCCCGCTTTCCATGGACTTTATTCTTGCAGAAGAGCCGATACCTTAGCGAAAACCAGACGTCTCAATAAATCTACACGAGATGCATTTAATCAACAAACCCCGCAAACGCAAGATTTTATCCGTAAGGAGCTTGCTTTACATCCCTCGCCAGAAGTTATCAGTGGAAGGCTACGTTTGAAGCATGGTGTTTCTGTCAGCAAGAATACGCTTTAATGGATAAGAATTTCAAAAATAGTTTAACAAAAAATTAACATAATCAATCCAGGAATAGATTATAGAGGCTGATAGTGAATATTTCACTTGAGGTAGGCATCAGGAATCGATTTTAAGCCACCCAATATTCGCTTTACGGCGTTTTCTCTATATAGGTAACCCAAAGGTAGCGCTTTTGGATTTTAGGCGCTTAGAATGCGATACAGTGCGTTTTTTTGATATCGGTACTGTCAGGTTATCGATTTGCAGCGTAGCTGCTTCGTTCATCAAATGAAAGACGTGGCAAGTATATGGTTGATAAGAATACTGGCAAGAAAATATTACTTGGCGGTAAGGTGCTTGAAGTTCCATTGAATGCAAGTGAGTTTGAACTTTTGAAAAAAGCAGCAAAAAACTCAGGTCTTCCAGTTGCAACTTATGTAAGAAGTAATGCTCTGCTGTCTGCTAAGAAACTGTTAAATATTGCACGAGTTTCGCACAGGCATATAAAATTCTAAAAATGGCTTAAAAGCAATGATTAATCTGCAAGTTACTAAAAAACATAAATTTTCTTAAATTACAATAAGTTGTATTTGATTTATAAGGTTTTGACTATTTATATATCATGCTGAATTAAACTTAAAACTAGTTGCTGAATAGAGACTTGCATTTTTTGTCACGCTATAGACAATAAAAAGAGGTTTAACTTAGAAAATAACGGTTTGAAATGATCAACAAAGAGCAGTTGTTACGAGATAATCGTTTATGTAAAGCAATCATTGGATTATCAGTCGAAGAATTGAAAAATTTAGCCGCTGAATTTTCAGCTTGTTATTTGATTTATCGGAAAAAGAATCGAAAAGCTCACGAGCGGCAGATGGGTGCAGGGCAGAAAGGATTTATCCCAACCCCATTAGATAAACTGCTTTTTATTTTATTGTATTTAAAATGTTATCCGACCTATGATTTGCAAGGACTTCTTTTTGGTTTAGATAGAACACGGGCATGTCGCTGGGTAAAAATATTATTGCCGGTTTTAGAGATGACCTTGGGGCGAGAATGTGTTTTGCCCGCTCGTCAAATTCGCTCTGCTGAGGAATTTTTTCGCGCCTTTCCTGGAGTTAAAGACGTC
>NZ_NHNG01000173.1:0-6378 GCF_002287155.1 Arsenophonus sp. ENCA | reverse complement strand
GGCAGCTTTGCTTGTAGGCGGTCAAATCCTTGTAGGTATACCCTTTTGTACCTTGTTTTTGGGAATAGTCTTCTACAGTTGCTGACCCGATGCCAGCGCAAAGGAGAATGAAAAGCAGAGTTAATTTGTAGTAGCTCAGACTTGATCTGACAGTTACCGGTTATTTATACAGTATCTGTCAGGCTAAATTTGATTTAAATCTTTTTCTCTCCAAATTTGTTTTCCATCGTGTAAAGTTGCTATGGGTGTTCGACCGCAACACATTTTTCCTTGATGAGTACGCTGGTTATTGTATTCCTCTAACCATTTATCTAAATCAGTTTGTAATTCCTCTAAATTACCGTAGATTTTCTTACGAAAAACTACCTGGTAGAACTCTTGTAATACGGTTTTATGAAAACGTTCACAAATTCCATTAGTTTGAGGCGAGCGTGCCTTAGTTTTTGTGTGATCAATATCGTTGATAGCCAGATAAAGTTGATAATCGTGATGCTCAACTTTACCACAATATTCACTACCTCTGTCCGTCAGTATACGTAATATCGGTAATCCATGTTGGGCATAAAAAGGCAGAACCTTGTCATTTAATAAATCCGCAGCAGTTATCGAACTTTTCGTTGTGTAAAGTTTACAATGAACGACTTTGCAGTAAGTATCAATATAACACGAGTTTCGCACAGGCATATAAAATTCTAAAAATGGCTTAAAAGCAATGATTAATCTGCAAGTTACTAAAAAACATAAATTTTCTTAAATTACAATAAGTTGTATTTGATTTATAAGGTTTTGACTATTTATATATCATGCTGAATTAAACTTAAAAATAGAGCGTTTTTTTATTGGTGCGAWWSTYRWSCATAATAAACAACTGAACAAGTTAGACATCTCAGAAGAAGGAACTCCAATACACTTACGAGGCTACGGTTGGGTGACTGTTTTCAAATTTACAGCCAAAAACGGCCGTATTGATTACATAGTAACAAACAAAGAGAATCCCACCCGTGAATACGTCAAATCTATCATGGATGCCCGTTGGTCTGTTGAAGTTTATCATCGAGAAGTTAAACAAAATTGTGGTATTGAACGCTGTCAGGCTCGCACGAGCCGAGCGCAAAGAAATCATATTTTCTCGCTATTTCTGCGTGGTTTGAACAACATAAACGTCGTATATCTGAAAAAATAACCCTTTATCAACAAAATTGGGACGTAATCAAAAATGCTCTTGCTGAGCACATCCGTGTTTTATTAGCGTACCCAAATTAGTTTTGTGCGAAACTCGTGTTAGATTCACATAAGCTCAGTATTGGTGGTCAGTATCGTTATGAAGATTTACATGATCAAGACAACCAATTACCGACAGCGACCAATGTTAATAAATTAACCCGTTGGAGTTGGGCATTATTTACCGAAGATGAATGGACGATCACCAATGATCTCAGCTTAACCTCTGGTATTAGAATGGATAAAGATGAGAATTTTGGTGCACATTGGACGCCTCGCTTATATGGTGTTTGGCATATCAATGATCAATGGATACTTAAAGGTGGCGTTTCGACCGGATATCGTTCACCTGATTTACGCCAAGTGGCGCCTAACTGGGGACAAATAACTGGCGGCCAAACAAGTAAAGGGATCATTCTCGGTAATCCAAATTTAAAACCAGAAAAAAGTATTGGTCAGGAAATTGGTTTGTTATGGAATAATCAGGATGACCTGAATATCGGTGTAACAGTTTTTAATACTGATTTTAAAGATAAAATTATGGAATATCGTCTCTGGGGCGATAAATTAGCCGCTTGTAGTAATGCGATTATTCCCAATGGCAGTCAATATGATTTTATAAGTACACGTGATAATGTCGATAAGGCAAACTTGCGTGGTATTGAGGCGACATTTGATTGGCAAATCATGGATAATCTATCAATGGCAGCCAATTACACCTACTCAGATTCTGAGCAACTGAGTGGCAATTTTAAGGGCCAAGCCTTTAGTCAAACACCTAAGCATATGGCGAATGCATCGTTAAGCTGGCAGGCAACCACTGAATTAGAAGCTTGGACACGGGTAAATTTCCGAGGTAGAACCAATCAATATCTTTCTCGCTCATCGATGGCGAATGAATTACCCTCTTATACCTTTGTTGATCTGGGAATAAATTACGCGCTGAGCAAAAATCTTTCTTTATTCACAGGGGTTTATAATATTTTAGATAGGCGTTTAGTGGATAATGATAATAAAGCCCTATTAGATGTCCGCCGTTACAATTTAGGATTAAATTATAACTTTTAAAATCATTTTGAGTTAAAAAGTTAGCTAGCTATACTCATGGTAACAGCTAGCTAATTTTTTATTAAAAATTAAAAAAATATTGCTATTTCATAGGATGAAGTGCAGAATGCGCCATCAGAAATAACTGATGCTCATTAATTGCATCAGTTATTTTTTTATTTGTAAGCTGATTTATTTAATTTTATATGAGGCCGGAAACCTGGCCGGAGTTGATACAACTGTTAGAAAAAACGTGTAGTCAAACTAAAGCAGACTACCGTAGTGAGGAATGCTATTATGGCGCAATTATCTATTTTTGCACCTGTGCCAATGGGTCATGGTTGCTGTATTATTTATGACTACGGATCGTTCGGCTTCGAAGATAACTTATTCTCTCATTTCTCTTTTTTCTCAGCCTATAGGCGTGAGCGAAGTCTTCCTTATAACTATCGATTTAGGCAAAATAGCCAGGCGAAATTGGAAGTTGTAGGAGGTTTTGGCCATGTCTCATAATATCCAATTAGCTCTCAGTAAAGAATCTACCGAGATAAATAATCGTGCGCAACTGGTTAAGACATTAACTTTAATCCAGGTTGTTATGATGGGGCTGGCTTATTTGCAGCCAATGACGGTTTTTGACACTTTTGGTTTAGTGTCATTAAAAACTGATGGGCATGTTCCTTCTTCTTATATCATTGCTTTGATTGCTATTCTTTTTACTGCATTGAGTTATGGTAAATTGGTAAAACGATTTCCTTCGGCGGGATCGGCTTATACCTATGCACAAAAATCGATGAGCCCACATTTAGGTTTCATGGTGGGATGGTCATCTTTGCTTGATTATTTATTCATGCCGATGATTAATATACTGTTAGCGAAAATTTATCTGGAAGCTATTTTTCCGGCTGTTGTGCCTTGGATTTTTGTGGTCGGATTAGTTTTTTTGATGACTATTTTTAATCTACGGGGTATCAATTTAGTCGCTAACTTAAATACCATTATTGTGATTATTCAAATCGCTGTTATGCTAGTTTTTTTAGCTGTTTTGATCCATGGATTATCTAAAGGCGAAGGTTCTGGTCAGATTTGGTCATGGCGACCTTTTACCTCCGAACAGGCGCATTTAATTCCGATGATTAGCGGGGCGACGATTTTATGTTTTTCATTTCTCGGCTTTGATGGCATCAGTTCATTATCGGAAGAAACACCAAATGCAGGAAAAGTAATACCAAAGGCGATTTTCTTGACGGCCTTGATTGGTGGTTTGATTTTTATTGGCGTTTCTTATTTTTTACAGCTGTATTTTCCTGATGTTTCGCATTTTAAAAAACCTGATGAATCGCAACCTGAAATTATGCTATATGTTGCTGGTGCATTTTTTCAGTCTATTATTTTGGTTTTCTCTTGTGCAACCGTATTAGCATCAGGTATGGCTGCGCATGCAGGAGTTTCTCGTCTCATGTATGTGATGGGACGAGATGGCGTATTTCCTGAGCGTTTTTTTGGTTATGTTCATCCAACATGGCGAACCCCAGCTTTTAATGTCATTTTAGTTGGCATGCTGGCGTTAACGGCAATTTGGTTTGATATGGAAATTGCCACAGCATTGATTAATTTTGGTGCATTAATTGCTTTTACCTTTGTTAATCTTTCGGTTATTTCGCAATTTTATTTTAGAGAGCGTCGCTGTCATACTTGGCGGGATAAATTTAATTACTTAATTCTACCTATTATGGGCGCTTTAACCGTATCAGTGCTTTGGATCAATTTAGAGAAAACTTCCATGCTATTAGGGATGGTATGGGCAGCGGTTGGAATTTTTTATATGGCAATTATCACCCGCCGTTTTCGTCGGCCATTACCACAAATGAATGAGGCTTAGTGATCACAAATTTTAGCGCTATCGACGGTTTCACCACAGCAAAAGGCCAATTATTTGGCCTTTTCTTTTGCTATATTAGCTAACCCGTTTTTGTATGTTATTACGAAACCCAATTAACTGGCTATCTGTTTGGCATAATCTACCAGTGCTTTTAGTTGCAGGCACTTCTCTTTATCTTCTTGATGTTCAATAAATAATTGCTCGATAGTTTGCAGATATTCGGTTATTTTCTCGCTGGTCAATCTATCGCGTCGGTGATGTAACCAGGCAAGCTGTTCTTGTTCTGTCAGTGTGGCCGGATAGTTCCTGGCACGGTAACGAAAAAATAGTTGCTTCATGCGCGGATCGTCAAATTTGAGATCCAATGCGGGTAAATTTTGCGGTAAAGTTTGACGGATAATAGCCATTGTTGAACGATCATTATCACCAAAAAAACCGGCATAAAGCTTAGTATCTACATCAGTTGCTTCAGGAAAGGGTTGCGGTTCGGTAAAAAGCTGAATAACTTTATCCCGCACTTCATTATGTTGTCGCAATATGGCTAAATTATTCAGACAGACATCGAGATCTAGTGCTATTCGTTGTGCATCTGCTGCCCGCAGTGTGTTGGCCGGAGCCAGAATTGGACATTTATTAATATGTATCAGTTTAATAGGAATGGCTAATTCACCGGCTAACTCTGCTTTGGGTGTGTATAAACGTTGCCTTAGAGTGTCGCTATTTAATGTTAGCAGTGGGCTAATGTCTGCCGCTAGATCACAGGCAATAATGGCATTACGGTTTTCCGGATGCCAGGCCAGTGGTGCAATTAGACTGGTATTGGCTCGTATTGCGCCCAACATGCCGGAAACATGCACTAACGGGGTCATGGCAATAATATCAATTAATTGGCGAATTTCATTTTTATTTCTTAATTGAAAGAAGTAATCGAACATCCTTGGCTGTGCTTGCTTAACTAATTTTGCCATTTCGATAGTAGCAAAAACGTCGGCCATTGCATCATGAGCATTTGCATGCTCAATACCGTTTGCAGTGGTCAGAAGTTCTAATTTGAAACTAGGTAGTCCTTCATCATTGCTAGGCCAGTTAATGCCATCAGGTCGTAGCGCATAGCAAGCGCGTAACACATCAAGTAAATCCCAACGTGAATTACCTTGCTGCCAGCTATAAGCATAAGGATCATAAAAATTACGGTAGAAAATGTGACGAGTGACTTCATCATCAAATCGAATATTGTTGTAACCGACAATACAACTATTGGCTATGCTAAATATTTCATGAATACGTCTAGCAAATTCAGCTTCATTTATGCCATGAGCTATTGCATATTGGGGCGTAATACCCGTGATCATTACGGCTTGAGGTTGAGGAAGATAGTCATCGGCAGGGGCACAGTAAAAAATTTGTGGCTCTTCGATAATATTAAAATTTGAGTCGGTTCTGATGCTGGCAAATTGTGCGGGTCGATCGAGAGCAGGATGCTGCCCAAATGTTTCATAATCGTGAAACAGAAATGAGGATTTTTGCTTATTGGCCAAAATATTTTCCCAATTTTTATGTAGCGCAATATGTTGTTTAATAATATTAAAATATTCTAATCTGACAATGAATATTTTTTTACTCTCTGTGTTAACTTATTTTTAATGACTGATTGATGAGTCCAGCAGAAATGAATTTTGTATTTTTAAATTATCCGCAATCGCAATAATACGCCGTTAATGGATACTTAAGCTGAATATCATTATTATACAATTAATTATCATAGTATTAGAGCTAACTTTGAAAATTTCACTTATTTATCATTTTTTGTTTAATTAAATTTAGGTTATTAATAACACAAAATTAATAAAGACAGACCAAAAGCGTCATTATCAGTGCAAAGATAATAAAACAAAAAGCGTGTTGCTTAATAGTGAAATAAGGGTGTTTCGGTGATTGAAGTAAATTTTACGCTGTTCTGAGATGGAAATTCCAAAGACCTGCGCTAAGGAGTAAGAAGGTATCATCAATAAAGGGTCTACGATTCCGTAAAATTTGGGTCATGCAACCGAGGCGCTTGATACCCGCGATGGCGTGTTCAACTGTAATACGGATGCCCGAGATTATTTTATTTTCTTGTTTTTGTTCAGGCGATAAAGGTCTTTTTCGAGTTCCTTTTTTTGGGATTTGTGTATTAGGATGCTGTTTATCTATACCTTGAAAACCGGTATCTGCCCAGATGGTTACCT
>NZ_NHNG01000510.1:0-7561 GCF_002287155.1 Arsenophonus sp. ENCA | reverse complement strand
CTTTAGGGCGGAAACATCTACTTTTTAACCATCGGCTAACCGTGTCATGAGATAAAGGCGATGGGCTGACTTCTGATAACGCCAAACTAGAGTATCTTACACTGCTTACTTGCAAGAATATTTTATAGATATCTTTAATGCATGGATAACCGGACAAAATATGAACATCCTTATTTTTTCTTGTTTTTAAATTTATACTTCTTTTTTAGAGACTGCGAAACTCGTGCAACATAAACGTCGTATATCTGAAAAAATAACCCTTTATCAACAAAATTGGGACGTAATCAAAAATGCTATTGCTGAGCACATCCGTGTTTTATTAGCGTACCCAAATTAGTTTTGTGCGAAACTCGTGACTCAAACTGAACATGCGCTTACGGCCTATTTTATCGCCGTAGTGTGCCATAATAATGCCACCTAAAGGACGAGCCAGATAACCGGCAGCAAATAACCCAAGGGTTGCTATCAGAGCGAGAAATTGATTACCAGCCGGAAAAAAAGTAGCGAGATGGTTTTGGCATAAAAGACAAAAATAACAAAATCGTAAAACTCAAGTGTACCACCTAACGAAGATAGACGCAGCGTTTTATAATCTTGCCGATTTAGTGGCCTGGCAACAGGCTGACTTTGCGTATTGGTTAGCGATGGCATGTTTTTTTAAATCCTTTTTATTAATAGGCAAAATAGTGTATTAATTCGCTGAATAAATCATTCAAACAATAGGTGCAATTTGTTAATTGACTTTATTTCTTAATAATAAAAAATAATGAAATAACAATGATATCTTGATTTAGCGATAATAATTATCTGTTTATCATCCGGTAGCTATAACCAATGATCTGGTTTTTTTCGTCATTGTCTATATAAACATAAAAAGCGGATATTATTTTATCCTACTCTGGGTAACCTTTAAACCGGAGAAATATTGGGTTATTTGTTTTTAATTAAATCAATGGCTAGCAAAATCACAAAATCAAGAATTGAATTTAAATAGTGATGCATTCTATTTTAACCGTATAAATATATTAATCTGCTATTTTCAATTGATAGATAGAGAAAAATTTGGCTATTAATTTAAATAGGTTGAGATAACAATGAGGTGTAATAAGTTTTGTTTTAAGGCGCTATTCTAAGGTTGCAGTGATAGATTAGCGCTGGCGATTTAAATTAGAAAAAGAGTGGCTAAACCTAAGAAAATAAAGAAGCCGCCGGTATCAGTAATTGCGGTTATCATCACACTTGAGCCAATGGCCGGATCTCGACCCAGTTTTACCATAATTAATGGGATAATAACGCCCATTAATGCGGCCATCATTAAGTTCAATATCATAGCTAAAGTCATTACTGCACCCATCTCAAGGTTACCATAGAGTAAATAGGTGACAATGCCCATGATCCCGCCCCAAACAATACCATTGATCAGCGCGACGCCTAATTCTCTCAGTAACAGAAATGAGAAATTACCAGTTTGGATCTGATGCAAGGCAATTGCTCGAACAATCATGGTAATAGTTTGGTTGCCGCTATTGCCACCAATGCCGGCGACAATAGGCATTAGTGTTGCCAGTGCGACCAGTTGTGAAATGGTATTTTCGAACACACCAATTACTCGTGAGGCAATGAAGGCGGTACATAGGTTAACGGCAAGCCAGGTCCAGCGAGTTTTTACTGCTTGCCCAACCGGGGCAAAAACATCTTCTTCAGGGCTTAATCCTCCCATGCGCCGGATGTTGCTATCACTCTCTTCATTAAGATTATCAACTATATCTTCAACGGTTAAGCGTCCCATTAATAAACCATTGTTATCAACCACAGCAGCTGAAATCAAATCGTATCGTTCAAAAGCACTTGCAGCGTCTTCTGCTTTTTCGTCAGGCAAGAAGCTCATCGTGGCGGTTTTCATCACATCAGCCACTGTTTTTGTTGGTGATGAGGTTAAAATCCTCGTTAATGGTAATTCTCCTTGCAAGCGATTTTGTATATCGACAATAAAAATTTTATCGGTTGCTTCAGGGATATTACCGCGCTGGCGTAGATAGCGTTGAACAGTTTTCAGGCTAACGTTAGGCCTAACGGTAATAAATTCAAAATCCATCATTTGGCCAACGCTATCTTTAGGATATTGTAGTACCTCACGGATCTGATTACGTAAACTGGGATCAAGATAAGTCAATAAACGACGCATTGTGTCGCGCGGTAAGTGTTCGGCAATATAGGCTTGCTCATCAACATGGAGATTAGCAACAGCACGTAGCAACTCTCTATCTGACATGTTCTTGAGTAAACTTTCCCAGACCGAGGTTGAGGCTTCGACTAAAACCTGACCGCGTTTGTTATTATCAATTAAATACCATAGCGATGAGCGTTCATCATAAGGCAACATTTCTAAAAGATCCGCAATATCGGCTGCATGTAAGGCATGTAATAGTGATTTAATTTGGATGATATTTTTATCGTACTTTACGATCGATAAGGCTTGTTGTTTGTCATGTTGGGTCGCTAATATTTTAATCGTCTCTTCATTTTCCATGAAAAGCGTCAAAATATCTTGCCTAATTTGTGCCAGCTTTTGTGAATGTGGATTAATAAGTGAGGTAATATTCGATGAAAAGGCTGGTTGAGACATGGTTATCCTTAAATACTAATAGTCGTAACCTATTATCAGGTATTGTCATTTTTAATGACTTTCGATTAAATGCACACATTATTTAAACAACTACTATCAGCAGTAGGATAGATAAGTTATTGAATAGAAAACAAGCAATTAAGTTAGATTTATGGTTGCTAGATTTTATTTTTAATCATACCAAAATATCAAGCAGATTCCTCTTTAATTTTTAGTTTCCAGCTAGGAACATCTTGCCAATATTTTTGTTCTTTTTCTAAATCTAGCAGCATTAACGCATTTTGCTGTAAATAGTGGGGAGGAAAATAGAGTGTCCAATGATTTTGATCGGTTTTCAAACGTAGTGAGTTTGGCGTGGTTGTCGATTGACGTTGATTATTAAGTAGCGTAGCTAACCGTAATAGTTGGATCATGGGTAAATATTGTTTTTTCTTAAATAGATTTAACTTAGGGAATTCATCAGCTTTGATACTTTTTTTATGATACCTGACCAATGTCGCTAGTAATAACTGTTGCTCTTGGTTAAATCCTGGCAGATTGGTGTTGTATAAAATATAGGCAGAATGACGATGTAAGCCATTATGATTGATATTTAATCCAACCTCATGCAGCATAGCGGCCCAGATAAGTAGCACTTTCAATTGTGGGTTAACCAATTTGGGATTTTGTTTTGCCCATTGTTGATAAAGGATCTCGATGGTTTTTGATACTCGCAGCGTCTGTTCTCGGTCAATATTATAGTGTTCAGCTAAACTTAATGCGGTGCGTTGGCGAATGTCTTGATGACCAAAACGTCCTTCCATTTCATAGAGAACCCCTTCACGTAAAGCACCGTCAGAGAGCGTTAACTGTTTGATTTGCAGAGAATCAAATATGCCACATAAAATGGCTAATCCCGGAACAAAAACGTGAGCACGTTCTGCCGATAAGCCGGGTAGATCGAGTGACTTAAAATTTTTATACTTTAGTACTAATTTTTTTAGTTTAACTAAGCGCTCATGGGTGATGATGCCATCTGAATCACCGAACTGGCAAAGTACTTCATGAATTGCTTTTATGGTTCCCGAAGCACCAAAGGCATAGTCCCAACCTTGCATTTGATATTGGCAAGCAAGATTTTCCAGTTTTTGTCGGCTAGCAAAATAGGCGCGCGCAAAATTAGTTTCATTAATTAGATTATTAGCAAAAAATTGGCGGGCATAGCTGATGCAGCCCATTTTACGGCTTTCCATTAATAGAGGCTTAAAATCTTCACCAATAATAAGTTCTGTAGAGCCACCGCCAACATCAATCACCAACTTCCGACCCTTTTCTGACTGGGTATGCTCAACCCCCATAAAAATCAGCCGCGCTTCTTCTTGGCCTGAAATAATTTCAATTGGGTAGGGTATAATGGCTTTAGCTCGTTGCAAAAACTCTTTGACGTTAACCGCTTCTCGTAAGGCATGAGTCCCAACTATGCAAACATTATCAGCGGTAAATCCTTGTAAACGTTCAGCAAAAAGCGCTAAGCAGGTCAAGGCACGCTGAATTGATTTTTCGCTTAATTTGTTATGTTCATCTAAACCGTCAGCCAGATGAACACGTTTTTTAATGCGGGTTAAAATCTGTAAGGCACCATTAACTATTCGCGCAACAATCATATGAAAGCTATTAGAGCCAAGATCTATGGCAGCAATTTCCATCGGCCTCGATGCTGAAGGTTTTATTAATGGCATAGTGTTAAGCTCTTGTTTCTGGATGTTCTAGTGATTTTAGATAATCGTAGACAGCAAGCTGTGCCTGGATCTTGCGTTTATTACCGCGTGGTACATAACGATTGGTTAACTCTTTATCGATATAACGCGCTTTAACGGTATCATTAAATTGTAATTCAAGAATGTCGAGCACGCGTTGTTTCAGTTGTTGATCAACCAATTTAACAGCCACTTCAATACGAAAATCGATATTGCGGGTCATCCAGTCAGCTGATGAGATGAAGACTTCTTCGTTGCCATTATTACTAAATACATAAACTCTATCATGCTCAAGAAAACGGTCGACAATACTAGTAATTTGAATATTTTCACTAAAGTTAGCTTGGCCGGGAACCAGCGAACACATGCCGCGGATCAGCAGACGAATTTTTACGCCAGCATTGGAGGCATCATAAAGACGATTAATTAACTCTTTGTCATCTAAGTTATTAATCTTTAGCAAGATAGCGGCCGCTTTTCCCGCTTGAACGTTGCTAATTTCCCGATCGATCAGTTGCGTCAGCCGAGTGCGTGAATTTTGCGGCGAAACCGTTAGATTTTCAAAATTGACAGGTCGGTAAGGGTTTTCAATAAAGTTAAATACCCGTCTTACTTCATTGGTAATTTGTTGATTTGCCGTTAATAAGGAATAATCGGTATAAAGGCGAGCGGTTTTTTCGTTAAAATTTCCGGTGCCAATATGAGCATAACGAATAATTTCACCTTGTTCGAGACGAGAAATAATAAAAAGTTTAGCGTGGATCTTAAGGCCAGGTGCAGAGAAAATGACATGAACTCCGGCTTCGGTAAGATGCTTAGCCCAATGAATATTGGCTTCTTCATCAAATCTCGCTTGTAATTCAACCACCACGGTGACTTTTTTACCGTTGTGCGCGGCATGGATCATCGATTCAATAATGCGCGAATCCTTGGCTACACGATAAATATTGATTTTGATTGTCAGTACGTTGGGATCAAAAGAGGCTTGGCGTAATAATTCTATTGTATGCTCAAAAGTGTAATAGGGATAATAGAGGAGAACATCTTTTTCTCTGATCGCATCAAAGCCATTACGGAAGTTATCAAAACGACGATGACGTAAACGCGGCAGTGGTTTATTCAGTAAATTTTTATTTCCTTCGTTAGGAAATTTAATGAAATCTTTAAAGTTATGATAACGGCCACCGGCAATGACTGAATCATCACTTGATAGTCCGAGTTTTTTTCTCAGTAGTTCTACCATTTCATCAGGCATATTACGTTGATAAACAAAACGAACTGGTTCGGCATTAAGACGTTGTTTTAAACTGGATGACATCAACTCCAGCATGCTGGATTCCATCTCAGTAGTTAAATCATATTCCGTATCGCGTGTCATTTTCATCGCGTAGGCGTTTAATTGGTCATAGTCAAAAAAGCCTTTAAATATTTCGTCTAGACAATAACGCAAAATATTATCTAGCAGGATCATTGATTTCCTGCGTTTTGGCATTTCAGGCGGTAAATGAACAAATCGAGGTTGTTTGCCCGCTGGAATTTCTAGTAAGGCATATTGAATATTTTGTCCCTTTATAATTTCAACGGCTAAATAGGTATAATCATCTTTTAAAAATTCAACTAAATCAGTTTCCGGCGTGATCAGGATAGGCGTAATATGCTGACGAAGTTGTTGGTGAAAAAATTGTCGTAACCAAATTTGTTGATTTGGCGAAATTTGCCGTTCATTAATTAGGAAAATTTGGTTACGCGCCATTTCAAGTAATAACTCGTTATATAATGAGTCAAATTCTTGATCCAGTTTGGCAACTTTGCTTTCAATTCGTTTTAGTAGCTGGCGTGAACTGGATGCGGTTCCTCGTTCTTCATTAATTAATATACGTCGTTTAACATCCGCAAATCTAATTTTATAAAATTCTTCAAGGTTATTGGAATAAATGCCTAAAAATCGCATGCGTTCAATCAGCGGATTACGTTTATCTGCTGCTTCTTGCAAAACTCGCTCATTGAATGATAACCAACTGATCTCTTTTTCAGTATAGAGCCGATCTTGAGACATCTTTACTCCATAACCAATATTGTTATTTAGTAATACAGGATATTGATACTTAACAGCTTATCTGATTACTGATGATTTTTCAGGTGTTTTATTGGCCTCTGGTGGGAATTTTTTTCTCATTTCACTGTATTGATGTTGAAAAATACTCATCCGAATGACGGTACGATATTTACCATTAATAAAAAATTCATCAACCAAATTGCCTTCAATATGAAAACCCAATTTTTTATAAATATGCAGCGCTTTGGTATTTTCTTTATCCACAATCAAGTAGACTTTATAGAGATTTAACACTGAAAAGGCATAATCCATCGCTAAGTTGGTGGCTTTAGCGGCATATCCTTTACCTTGACGCCTAGGAATTTCAAAGATCCTGAGGCCGTATGAAATAGGGATCACAGTCGGTAAGATTTGCTGTTTTTTTCAGCACAAGAGGGAGTGAGATCATTATTTGTTGGCTAATCGACTGATTTTTGAACGAATTTGCTGAATTCAGGCAGATCTTCCCTGCATTACATCACGTAACGCATTCGCGCTATTTCCACTGCGTTAGCAACCAGATCCTTTGTTACCAGCCCATACAAGACCCGCTGATAGACCATTTTCCCGCCACACAGAATACATTTAAAAGGGTCCGTATTGAGCAGTGCTTGGCTGAGGCTGGAAAATGTCACTACTTCACGAGTTTCGCACCAATAAAAAAACGCTCTATTTTTAAGTTTAATTCAGCATGATATATAAATAGTCAAAACCTTATAAATCAAATACAACTTATTGTAATTTAAGAAAATTTATGTTTTTTAGTAACTTGCAGATTAATCATTGCTTTTAAGCCATTTTTAGAATTTTATATGCCTGTGCGAAACTCGTGATCTACTTTTTAACCATCGGCTAACCGTGTCATGAGATAAAGGCGATGGGCTGACTTCTGATAACGCCAAACTAGAGTATCTTACACTGCTTACTTGCAAGAATATTTTATAGATATCTTTAATGCATGGATAACCGGACAAAATCACGAGTTTCGCACAAAACTAATTTGGGTACGCTAATAAAACACGGATGTGCTCAGCAATAGCATTTTTGATTACGTCCCAATTTTGTTGATAAAGGGTTATTTTTTCAGATATACGACGTTTATGT
>NZ_NHNG01000066.1:0-10967 GCF_002287155.1 Arsenophonus sp. ENCA | reverse complement strand
CTTTTTTTGTCTATAGAAGGTTCAACTAATCGCCATAGGTCTTTAGGGCGGAAACATCTACTTTTTAACCATCGGCTAACCGTGTCATGAGATAAAGGCGATGGGCTGACTTCTGATAACGCCAAACTAGAGTATCTTACACTGCTTACTTGCAAGAATATTTTATAGATATCTTTAATGCATGGATAACCGGACAAAATATGAACATCCTGATTTTTTCTTGTTTTTAAATTTATACTTCTTTTTTAGAGACTGCGAAACTCGTGTCAGCGTCACGATGGCTTTTTCGCAAGCAAAAATATCTTTGGATGCGGCAATGATACGAGCGATAATAACGTCCTGATTCATCGTCATCTTAGGCCACCTGACTATATTTGTCGTGGGTAAATTCACCATTCCAGTCTTTCTTCATCGGTAGCTTACTTTTGAGGTATTGGTGATATAGCCATGAAGCCCCCTTTTTTAGCAGAACGATTTTGTAACACTGGCGTTGCCCGTAATCGTTTGTCATGATGAAGGGTGATTCGGTTAGATACGTATCTCTCGCATAGGAATGAACACGCCAGACATGAGCCTTGCTGATATCCTTTTTAGCATCGTAGAGAAAATTGCGCGATTCTAGAAAAAGGTTGACCTGGTTAATGTTTACGCCATTAAGCTGCTTGCAAAACTGGACAGGTGACATGCCAACTTGGAACAGGTTTTTTAGGCTATCGATTTCGGTTTCAAGTTGTTGAACCTGTACACCTAACAGTTGAACTTTTTTATGTTGTGCAGCCCATGCAATTGCGGATTCAGCAGGGTTAAGAAAATTGGGTAGACCTAAAGTTGTTGGGTCATTAGATAATTTCGGTTGTAAAATCCGTCTTTCGCATTCAATAAAATATTGTCTGGCCTGTTTCCCTTTTTCATTGCGTTCAACCATGGATAGTTCTTTCGCCATGTCGAGGGAAATGTGATAGTCAACCCTTGAACCACCGCTTACTAAATTTTTAGTAAGCGTTATAAAATCCAAGTTTTCTATAAAGTTATATTCTTTAATTCGATTTTTTATCCAGTCATTAAATCTGGATTTAATCTCTAAAAATGCATGTAAATCACGGGCATTAACCGTTTGGATTAGTCCGCCATTGATGTTTTTTGTTTCGATTGTAATTAGTTGATGTAATTTAGACATAAAAATATTTCTCCGTAATTAAACGAATGGAGCTATTAACGTGAAAGATTTTGCAGATTGAACACTAAACCCGTTATACTTACCAAAAAGGAGGATTTCCTATGGGTCAGGTTGCATTTGATACATTAAAATTTGTTGAAACGCTTGAAGGTGCTGGTTTGCCTAAAGATCAGGCTAAAGCGATTTCTCTGGCTGTCCGTGAATCACATGAAGCGGTTGATGTGGCGACTAAACGAGATCTTGATGATGTTCGCAAAGATTTAAGCACACAAATATCTGATGTTCGTAAAGATATGGAGTTACGTTTTGAAAAAACCGATGCTCAGATAGCCTTGATTCGCAAGGATGTTGAACATATTGCTACTGGACTACTTTTAAAACTTGGTGGTGTCATCGTTGTGACTATTAGTGCTGCAACGGCAATACTTAAATTCTTCTAATTCCTATGTTGCAGGTTCAAATCCTGCACAGCCCGCCAATCTGACGATGCATCTTCATCAGTCTTAAGTTCTCTTTTTTAAGATGCTTATTTTCTTTTGTTAAGCACTGTATGATTTCTTTGAAAGTGCGTGTTTCCATGTCGTCGTCATTCCATATATCAATACTACTTAAGTATCTTGAATCGCTTAAATTACAACTCCCATTAGTTACTCCAACCAAATTACCCATATTCGGGTGCTTTGACGTTACAATGCGTGGATTGTCCAGTTTCATTATGTGTACTCCTTGTTAACATTTACTGAAAAGTTAGGATGCATGCCGAGTGCCTCTCGGTGTCCGATTACAGTCATCACGGACGGGTAAACGCAATCAAACTATATTTAGCTATTGAAAGATAATTTATAGTTCTGACTGTCCCACGAGCGCAGAGCCGCATTCACACATCCTTAAATTGATTAGTTGTCTGATTGTTATTTAACCACTTATGATGAAAATGGTTTTGTGTATTCCCGCAACACATAAAAAGGAATAATGATCACCTTGATAATTCATTGATTATATTATGAGTGACTTGTTTATGATTAATGAGAAGAAAAGATTTGATCTTATGAATTGATTAAATTTTTGCCATCATTTCTATTGAAATGATAACATGGTAAGAATGTCAATTATGCTTCTATTCGATGAAATTCAATGTCTTCAGGTTCGTTTAAATCGATATTACCATAAATTCTATATTTGCTTGCTATATCAAGAATTTCATCATCCATTTCACTGGATGTCATTTGTGAAGTAACCACCTCTTCATATTTTTTATAATCTTCTTCTTTCATATCTACGGTATAGTTACAATCTGCTCTAACTTTAGCAATAATTTTAACTTTTACTGTTTTGTTGTTTTTAACCATTAGCACTCACTCCAAAATGGTTTTTAGGTTTATTGTTAAACCGTCTGGAAGTGTACAAAGCTGCAATAGGCAAACAGCAATTATCAAATGAGTCATAAACTTTAGTAGGGCGAATTGATATTGCTATTTCAACACGACTCATCACTTTCCTTTTCAGTGAAAGAACAGGGCGTTTAGCGTTTGGTGGTGTTTGTTGCTGAGAGGGTTTGCTTGGATTTAAGGCTGCTTTTAATGCCATATTAAGCGCTTTGTTATAGTTATAAGCTGCTTGTTTGGCTTTTCTACGCTCATGTCTCCGACGGCGAGCATTATCATAACCATGAAAGTTACACATATTACCTCCTACAATGGGTTTTGGTGGTGTGTGCCGGAGGTAACCGGATTATATTTACAGTCATATTGGTAGTACCCTGGTGTTGGTTTCAACTTAATGGCTGTATTTTGGTTATTTCACACACCCCAAAACCGACTGTTTGGGTGTTTTGTGGTTCGCTTTTTCAGCGAAAGGGTGTTAAAGAGCGGTAGTGTTCAACTGTCGTCACTTGCCTTCATTTTCATACGCCTCAGGCTGGCTACTTAGCAACGTTTGGCAAGGTTTCAGATAACTCATGGTATTGTCTGGCGTTTGCCTGTTGCAGTGAGTTGATGTGATGATAATAGGTTTTTCTATCTTAATTGTCAATCGTAAAAACGATTAAAATTAATGATTTTAAATAACTAAATGATAATATAGTGTTTTTTATCTAAAAAACGATTGCCGTTAATTTTGAAATGAAAAGTAGATTTGGAATATATAAATTGGTTGAAGGCTACTGATGCCCACTTGGATAGTGGGCTGATTTATGTGTTTAATCGATTTTTCCTGCTACATAATAGACTTTCCCTATTATTAGCAGCTCTGATGCAGAAACGATCAATTCTGGGTAATCATCAGATTTATAATTTTTTAATTTGATTTTATTTTCAGGCAAACTGTAAAGTGCGCGTATCATAAATACACCACCATAAGATACTAAATAAATCTTACCATTTTTAATATCTTTTATGCTCGTATCCAGTGCAACGGTAGAGTTTTCTTGAATAATCGGTGACATGCTGTCATCAGGTGCAATTATTGATATTGAATCTTTAATTGAGCTATTGGTTTCTTCAACTATATTTTTAGGTATTAAAAACATAGAATAAGTGTCCTCTTCACCCCTAACGCTAGGGGAAAGCACCCACTCAATGCGGTTGTATAATTTTAGTTTGACAACATTATTATCCTTTTCATAAGCTTTACTCTTGTCCGTGTAATGCGATACAGAATCAATAATTAATTGATTATTAGATTTAATCTCATGAGCTTTCATCTTTCCAATACCATCCGAAAGCCATTCAGGGTTGACATCTAAAACTTTTGCTATTTTTATTAATTTTTTTGTTCCTAATGCTCCGCCACTCGTCAGTCGCCATACGCTTGATTGAGCCATTCCGACAGCTTTAGCTAAAGCGCCTTGACTGAATCCTTTTTCTTGCATTGCTTGCTTGAGTCTCTCTGAAAAGCTCACCTGAATAACCTCACGAAGATATTTGATTAAATAATATCGCATGAACGATACATACGCAAAATAGCAAATACGATTGACAGTTTATTAATTGATTCTTATAATCGGTTTTGTCTATAGGAGATTCGATTAATGAAAAATTATGGAATAGAAACTGCTATCAAAATAGCCGGAAGTCAGAAAGCATTAGCAAAAAAATGCGGATTGGCTCAATCGACTATTTGCGATTGGTTAAATGGTAAAAAACCAGTATCTCCCAAATCTGTCCCTGATTTAGTTGAAGTCACCGGAGGTACAGTTCCTGCTTATCGTTTTAGACCTGATTTACCAAAGTTATTCCCTCATCCTGAAAGTGAATAATAAATAATTACGATTTTTAGTACCACCGCTCTTTAACAACCTGGCCTCCCTGAAATTGGGAGATTTTACCTTCCCAGCCTATCGGGAGGGAAAGCTATTATCTGAAACTTATGGATTAAGTGTAGAACAGGATTGCTGCAAAGACTATCAAATCATTTTGTCTGTATGCTATTTGATTTGCGGGTTTTTAAGTATTTTCTTGCAGAATAGAGATAAGTATTCGGTAAGCAACAGTTATCAAATGAAGGCTGAGGCTTTTTGTCTTTTAGATTGAGAGTGAGTGATGCAAGGGTATTAATGGTATCATCTTGCTTGTTGAATATGGAATCAAGGATTTGTTCTGTAGAACGGACTTGGCATTTTTGTTCTGCTTCCTGACGTTTTTTAGCCAGAAATGCAGCTCTACGTTCATATCTACGTTGGGCGTAGTTACTACGCTTAATGACGGTAATCTGTGTCATGTTGACCTCCAAAGTAAGTTTTAGTGGTGTGTGCCGGACATTTCCGGTTTGTACTCACAGTCCGTTTATTCCCTGGTGTAGAAACGAGATTTGACTGTTTTGTACATTTCACACACCCCAAAACTCACTCAATGATGGTTGATCCAAGAGTGCCTGAATCCGTTCTAAGATGTTAAAGAGCGATAATGTTTAGTTACTGATGACTACACTTGCCTTCATGTTCATACGCCTCAGGCTGGCTACTTAGCAACATCTGGCAAAGGTTCAGATAACTCGTGGTATTGTCTGGCTTTTGCCTGTTGCAGTGAGTTGACGAATAAAGTAAACCATAGATTTACTTTAAATGTCAACTTAAAATTTAATTATTGAGTTTTAGAAACAAAAAAACCGCCAAAATATGACGGTTCCTTTGAAGGATAGGGTATTTTTACTTTGGTTAGCTTAATCTATTACTTTCGTCTTTATTTCTACGTTTAATATATTCTTCGACAAATTTATCTAATTCTTTAAGCCTCAATTTAAAAGCAGAAATCATGGTTTCTTGCTCATTTAGAGGTAATTGATTAAAAATATCTAATAGTTCTTTTTCATTTTGGCGTAATCCCTGTCGTTCATCAACTTCTTCTCCATATAACCATTCTAGGGAAACGCCAGCAGCTTCAGCTATTGATATAGCTGAATTTCTACTTATATTCCCCTTTACGAACCATGAATTTACGGCTTGTCTGCTTACTCCTGCTATTTTAGCCATTTCAGATTTAGACATGCCTCTATCATTTAATTCTATAAGTCTCCGAACTAAAGGAGATTCTGACATTTTTCTTGTATTCATAAATAGCATTGTAAACTTTAACTTTATATTATCAATAAATTAAAGATTGACCTAATGTGTAAGTCTATGCTTTACTGTATTTACCTAAATAAGGAGATTTACATGACAGCACTTGAAATTGCCATAAAAAAAGCAGGATCTGTTAGAAAGCTTGGGGTAATGATCGGAGTTTCTGGAATGGCTGTTAGCAGTTGGAGAACTAAGTACCAAGGTATAGTTCCTGCAAAAAGGGTAATTCCCATACATTATGCTACAGGGGTTCTTCCCCATGAACTTCGTCCAGATCTTTACCCAAACCCAACAGATGGTATTCCTGCTAGTAAGCAAAATACTATCTGAGTAACACCGCTCTTTAACATTTTGACTCGCTCTAGGCTTTCTTGGAGCCACCACAACCTCATAGGAATATCGAGGTAGGGAATTTTATTACTTAAGGATTATAACCATGGAATATTCAAATACTATCAAAATCACCTGCAAACCTGAGCATTTAGAATCTTACTTCTACCAGAAGATGGCATCAGAAGGCGGTAATAACGGGTTTGCCAAATCACTAGGGATACACCCCTCAACAGCGAGTCGGGATAAAACCAGAATATTTAAATTAGCCTGTCAGGTCGTTTCAGAATACGGCTTGCCAAGGCATGTGATAAGTGTGCCTGATTCAGCGTCACAGGAGGTTGTTATTACAAATATCTCAGGCGAAGAAATACGCAAGCTGATAGATATGCTAGAGCATTTGAGATTGCCAAAAAAAGAAGCTCCAGAGTTAAAAAACAATGAAGCTTTAGAATGTCAGATCGAGTGTTGTATTTAATTAGAGATTTCAGGAAGTTTAATGAGAAGGGAAACGCCGAATTTCCCTTTTTTCTTTCAATTTCAGCGAGGTCATTATGCCAAAAAATCGCCGGTTTATCAATAAAAACCATGAAGAAAGGTTATACCCAGATAGCCCTAATGGGCTATTGGTTGCTGCGTGGAAAAATAAAGATTTTCCCGTCGGGGAGTATCAACAAGCCTGTTGCTCAATAGTGAAATAAAACTGCTTTCAATAAAAACAAGTTAGATACATCTAAAAAACACAAAAATAGGTTATTTTTTAATCTTATATAGGTCATTTTTAATTCAAAAATTGATTATTTTATCATCAATAGCTGGTTTTTTTGTAAGTCACAATTAATTTTGCTATTGAGCAACAGGCTTAACGTCCTGAAAAAGTTACCAATTAACTAAAAGAGATAAAATTATGGCAAGAGCAAGAAATATTAAACCTGGTTTTTTCAGCAATGATGATTTAGCTGAATGTGAACCATTAACAAGACTTCTGTTCGCGGGGTTATGGACAATTGCCGATAGAGAAGGTCGTCTTGAAGATAAGCCCCGTAAAATAAAAGTAATGGTATTACCTTATGATGAAGCGGATTGTGAAAAGTTATTGTCCCAGTTAGACAGTAAAAATTTTATCACTCGGTATTCAGTTGATGGAAATGCCTACATCCAAATTAATAATTGGAAGAAACATCAAAATCCTCATTGTAAAGAGTCACCCAGTGAAATCCCTGAACAGATTACTCAATTTATTGATAATACAGCTGCACCAGAAAAGCACCATACTAATACAGTGCAAGCATCAGACAAGCACTTAAAACCTAAAACCCAACAAACGAACGAACAAAATTCAAACACTTCTCATGTTAGTTATCATCAATCGGCATTGACGTCTAAACAGGATGAACAGTCAAATAATCTGTCGCCGGCTGTTGTTCAGGAACATGATGAATTATTTCAACCTACTGAAAAACAAGAGGAAAAAGAAGAGCACCATATAAGCACCATGCAAGCACCATACAAGCACAGTTTTAATCCTGCTGATTCCCTTAACCTGATTCCCTATAACACCCAAGCCGAAAAAATGGCTTGTGAGGATGAAGGGGAAGAAATATCTGCTGATGTTCATTCGATGTCAGAAAGATATGCGTTTGAGGGAAAGGTGATACGCCTGAATCACAAAGACTTCGCTGATTGGCAAAAACTTTACCCCAATCTCGATCTGCACAGTGAATTACTGAGGCTGGATATTGAGTATCAACACGACAAACCGAAGAAATGGTTTATTACCACGAGTCAGAAACTGAATTACCAGAACAAACAGGCTATAAGAAATTCTGTTCGAAAGGCTTCAGGTATGGTGACTAATTTTTCGCATTTTGATTATGGTCAAACCGAAATTCCATCATGGGCGGAGGTGTAACATGGGTTATCGAACAAAAATAGAATCATTGAAAGCTCGGTTGGAAGAAACACTTCAAAAACCGAAAGTGATAGAAAATACTGTCGTGCAGGAGATAACTGTCACTTGTGAAAAACACGGAGAATATCAAACCTACAAGCGAAAATTATTGAGTTTTAGAGGGATAGAAACACAAGGTGAATGCCCTGAATGCCTAAGAGAAAAAATAACAGCGCTAGAGCAGGAGTATCAGGCGGTTGAGCGTAAGCGGATTCATCAGGAAAAACTTGATTTACTCAGATTTTTCAATGTTCCGAAACGGTTTGATATGGCTTCTTTGGATAATTATGAACCCGTCAACAGTTACGCCAGACAGTGTTTGGCTGTTTGTAAGTCCTATGCTACAAAATGGCCTGAAAGGTTGAAACAAGGCGGAGGATTGGTTATGTGCGGTAAGCCAGGGACAGGAAAAAACCATTTGGCAATTGGAATAGGGAAATCGATTATCGAAAACTTCATGGCTTCGGTCAGGCTGACATCAGCTATTAAAATTGCCAGAAATTTTAAGGCGACGTGGGCGAAGGATTCAGAAGAACGTGAGTCAGATGTGATCGAGATGTACGCTTCACCAGACCTACTTATCATCGATGAGGTGGGTGTTCAATTCGGTAGTGACGTGGAAAAAATGATTTTATTTGAAATCATTAACTGTCGTTATGAAAACTTAAAACCAACGATATTAATTAGTAATTTGCCCAAGGAAGAATTAGCGACTTTTGTCGGTGAGCGAGTCATGGACAGGATGAATGACGGAGGAGGTTGTACACTAACGTTCACTTGGGAAAGCTACCGTTCACGCAAAAAAGCCGCTTAGTCTTACTCTTAAATTATTCGTATCAGGACCCTCAATGAAATACCAAATCGAAGCAACCATTGTTAAAAATGGTGGCGAGCCTGTGCATTGGTGTCGCTTTAGCGACAAAGCACTATCAGAAAAAGATTGCTTGAAAATGTTATCCCAGCCATCCATGTTTAGAATGCAATTTAAGGAAATTGATTATTACTGGACGGAAGGCAGTGCTGGAAAGCGTGACAAACTGCCAAAAGTATCAATAGAAAATTTCACCTATACTCCGCTAAAAACCACCAAATAAAAATCAAATAGGCAACAACATGAAAATTCAAGGCATGGCAAATCGCCGTGAGGAATACCTTTGTGCCCAAAGTGAGGACTCCGGTATATTTAACCTACGAAAAGCGGTTATTTCGGGGAACTGGTCAGCCATTAACAACGGTATCTGCACATTAACGGATTTAGGACTGAGGCACGATGGTAATGGCACGAGTTTCGCACAGGCATATAAAATTCTAAAAATGGCTTAAAAGCAATGATTAATCTGCAAGTTACTAAAAAACATAAATTTTATTAAATTACAATAAGTTGTATTTGATTTATAAGGTTTTGACTATTTATATATCATGCTGAATTAAACTTAAAAATAGAGCGTTTTTTTATTGGTGCGAAACTCGTGAATCTGTCATTTTGACGTTGGTATCGACTTTACCTTCACTATCAACAAAACCAGAAGGAACACAACTACTCAAAAAGAATTTAATCATCTCGGATTTCATGCGGCACCTCCGATACTCCGAAGGTACTGACGCTGACGGGTTGTAAGATATTTTGATGTGTGAGCAAAACTCAAAAGCTGCTCGATTGATATGCCGCACGCTTTCATTATGCGTGCAATATGCGTACTATTTCGCATAGTCCGACTCCTAGTTAGCTTAGGTTGTTAGATCAGGTGCTTGTTGGGATTGCCGTCCCTTCAAGTACCGCTAATTTAATCTTGTTTTTCTATTGCTGTAGTAAATGCAACTCTATCTCCATTAAAAATAAAATTTGGGTTAATAAAATAATCTCCTTGCTTTAAACATCTTGCGATTATTTGAGCCCCCACTAGCTCTTTAATTCCTCTAGTAAATGTTGCTTGAGATAATTTTTGACCTGAGTCAGATAAAAATTCTTCTAAAGCGTATTTATCTAATACAACTCTATCTTTGTTCATTCCTGAATTTTGCACAGTAAAAATCAATACATTTAAGGCTTTAAGCCCAGCAGAACCTAATTCAAAAGTCATCGCTATATTTTCAGCGAAAAGTTTTATAAATTTTCCTCCACGAGTTTCGCACAGGCATATAAAATTCTAAAAATGGCTTAAAAGCAATGATTAATCTGCAAGTTACTAAAAAACATAAATTTTCTTAAATTACAATAAGTTGTATTTGATTTATAAGGTTTTGACTATTTATATATCATGCTGAATTAAACTTAAAAATAGAGCGTTTTTTTATTGGTGCGAAACTCGTGATGGATAAGAAGTACAAATTCATCAGAAAAATCGTCACCGATACGGCCAGCACCCACGACAGTCAGCATTTCGAAAGGGTCATTGACAAGGCCAACACCAATCGCAATATCTACGCCGACCGAGGCTATCCCTCTGCGGAGCGGGAAGCTTGGCTGAAGGCAAACGGCTATAGGAGCCAGATTCAGGGTAAAGGCCATCGAAACAAACCGTTGTCCAAGACTCAGCAAGGGCGAAACCACAGGATTGCAAAGACTAGGGCACGGGTTGAACATGCATTTGCGGCGATGGAACAAATGGGTAGAAAACTGATCCGCACCATTGGACAGGTGCGCGCTAATTTTGCCATGACGATGATGGCAGCATGTTACAACCTAAAGCGGTTGGCGTACTTCCAGAGCGCGTGCATCGTGGCTTTCTGACGCCCAGAATGGGTCAAATGGCCCTAGCCAGGGCAATGTGCGATAGAATCAGTAGCGTGATAATCAAAAAAAATCTAATTATTTAGAATGAAATGTATTAGTCTTAACTTAATCTGACAATTCTGATTTAAAAAAGAAAGTTACCGGTTTTAATTAACATCATTAGATAATTAAATAAAAGGTAATTTTATGTATCAAACAAATAATCCTATCATCAAAC
>NZ_NHNG01000399.1:0-13568 GCF_002287155.1 Arsenophonus sp. ENCA | reverse complement strand
AGGTAACCATCTGGGCAGATACCGGTTTTCAAGGTATAGATAAACAGCATCCTAATACACAAATCCCAAAAAAAGGAACTCGAAAAAGACCTTTATCGCCTGAACAAAAACAAGAAAATAAAATAATCTCGGGCATCCGTATTACAGTTGAACACGCCATCGCGGGTATCAAGCGCCTCGGTTGCATGACCCAAATTTTACGGAATCGTAGACCCTTTATTGATGATACCTTCTTACTCCTTAGCGCAGGTCTTTGGAATTTCCATCTCAGAACAGCGTAAAATTTACTTCAATCACCGAAACACCCTTATTTCACTATTAAGCAACACGCTTATTGATAAGGAACCCATTTTTTTAATATTTTTGTATCAAATTGCTCTGAAAAATGTTGGTTATACTGAAAAATCTTAAATCCTTCATTTTTGCCACTAAAATAATGCAGTTCATTATCTTTAATCTGTAAGCCACTACCTTCACGTAAGGCAATAACAATTTCATGGGGATTGATCACACAAAACTCAGCAATACGATCATCTCGAGTTTCTCCCATATGCCCACTAATATGACTATCAATATAGTGCGGATTAATTTGTATTGGAAATAGGCCCAAGGAAGGCATTACAACTACATTAGTTACAGGCATATCATTGGTGGTTCTTATACTAGGAGTGGCAACATTGCATCCTGCACTCCAGCCAATATAGGGAATATTACGTTCAAAAACAGCGCGTTGAATAGCTACGATCAATCCATTTTCATGCAGGCACTTATTTAGCCACCAAGTATTTCCTCCACTAACTAAAATACACTCCGCTGACTCAATCGCCTTTACAGGCGACTCAAAGTGTTCAATCGAAACCACTTCAATACCTAATGATTGACTAAGCTCAGCCGCACGTTGATTATGATCACCGCGTAAGACAGCATAAGGGACTAATACTGCTTTGCTGATCTGACGACGTTGAAACATCTCTTTTAAAGGTGATGTTGCATAATTTAGCCATTGAGAATTCGTAGTTAATCGACCATTGCTAAGAAGAAAAATATCCATCTATCTCTACCTTTTATTAGATCATCATATAAAACTATATTAATTGAATTATAAAGAATTAATCATGCTGGTTCTGGCGACATATCTTAATAATTTATAATTTGATATAATAATAAAGTGTAATTTTATTTTTGAGCCATAACATGGAAAATTGGTATCTTCTTTACTGTAAACGTGGGCAAATAGAGCGAGCAATAGAAAATCTAAAAAAACAGCATGTTATCTGCTTAACGCCAGAAGCTCAAATACAAAAAATGGTGCGAGGCAAACGCATCACAATTACTGAAGCATTATTTCCAAACTACCTTTTCGTTAAATTTAATCCTGAAGAAATCCATACCACCACGATACGTTCAACTAGAGGGGTTAGCCATTTTATTCGATTTGGCCTCTATCCTGTGATCGTACCAGATAATATTATTAATGAACTAAAATCCGCATCTAAACAAGAAATTGTGGCACCAAAGACGCCAGTATCAGGTGATACTATCATCATTACTGAAGGTATTTTTGAAGGCCTAAAAGCAATTTATTCAGAGCCTAATGGTGAAAATCGTTCAGTTATTTTTCTTAATATCCTTAATCAAAATGTAGCTAAGCTAATAGATAATAAACAATTTAAGAAAAGTGATTGATTGTAATTAAAAAAAATAACGTTTTATTCTATTATTTCATTCGAATTTTTATCATCTGCTGCTTTGCGGCCCTTACCAACATAAAATCGTGACAACAACAAGCCCAATTCAAATAATAAATACATTGGTACCGCCAATAGGGTCTGAGAAAAGACATCTGGTGGGGTCAAAAACATACCAACAATAAAAGCACCCACAATAATATAAGGACGCTTACGCTTTAAAGAATCGGGCGTCGTAACGCCTGTCCAACAAAGTAAAATAATGGCAACTGGAACTTCAAACGCCGCACCAAAAGCCATAAAAAGTGTCATAACAAAGCTGAGATATTTACTAATATCAGGAATGAAATTCACACTTTCTGGTGTGGTTTTTACAAAAAAACCAAATGCTAAAGGAAAAACAACAAAATAGGCAAAAAGCATCCCCAGGTAAAAAAGTACACTACTGGAGACCAGTAAAGGCAACATCAAGCGCCGCTCATGCTTATAAAGGGCAGGAGCGATAAAAGCCCATAACTGATATAAGATAACTGGAATAGAAATAAATACCGCCACCATAAACGTCAGTTTAATCGGGGTAAAAAAAGTTGATGCCACATCAGTCGCACTCATGCGAGAACCGACGGGGAGCTGTTCAATCAAGGGTGCTGCAACCAAATGATAGATATCATTGGAAAAATAGACCAGAGTTAGAAAAACCACTGCAACTGTAAATAAGCTATAAAGAATGCGTCTACGTAATTCAATTAAATGGCTAATAAGTGGTTGAGGATCATCGATAGACATAGACTAATTTTCACCGTTAGTTTGATCAGAGCGCTTTTTTACTTTTAGTAGGACTATCTGACGCTGTTACCAACTATCAGTCTGTGCTGGCTGAGATTGTTTATTGGTTGTTATCGGTATTTCTTCATCTATTTTAGCTGTGCTATTTTCATCAAGATCGCTAGTAAATGCTTTTACTTTAGCCAATTCTTCTTCGATACGACTGTTCGATGATTGATAATTTTTCTTTAATAGCTCAGTAGATTCTCTCAATTCTTCCATCGATTGTTTAAGTTCCGGTGAAAGGGTATGTAATTGTGCTTTTTCTTCTGCCTTCCTCAAGGTTTCCTGCAATTCCTGCAATTCCTGCAATTTTAACTCTTGTGAGAGTTCATGCTGAACGTTAGCAGCCAATGAGCGCAACGCACGTATCCAACCGGCAACCGTTTTGACGGCTATCGGCAAACGCTCCGGACCAAGAACCACTAGGCCAATAATCATAACCAATAACAGTTCACTAAAACCAATATCAAGCACGGTTTATACCTACTCTTTATTTTTTTTACTTTCAGCCGTTTCTTTTGTCTGACTTGTTGTTGTTTTCTCAGTAATATTTTTGAGTTCAAAATCAGCATCAGTATGCTGTTTTTCTGCTTTGTTACTATCATCAGTTTTACTGTGATCATCACTCATCGCTTTTTTGAAGTTTTTCAATGACTCCCCCAAATCTGAGCCGAGTGAGCGTAACTTCTTAGTACCAAAAATTAAAACAACCAGTAAAGCAATAATAAGAAGCTGACCGGGACTACCAAATGTAGCCATAGCAATTGTTGTTCCCATTGATATATACCTCTACGAAATTAGGTTCAACTATGTATAACCATATTATATACAACTAACTTTATCTAAGAAACATGCAGAGCCTAAGATAAATGTGTTTAAAGACGAACTTTAGCCAATTTTACCTGTTCGATACCATCCTATAGCCCATGAAATTATACCGAAAGATATAAACCCAATAGCAGCAATTTTTGAATCGAAAATCTGCAATAAAGTACCACATAACAAGCAAGTTGCTCCAATTCCTAATAAATATTGGCCTTGTCTTTGCTTTACTTGTCGCCCTTGTTGCTGTACTGTGAATTTATCGATACTATCTTGTAAATATTTATGCTGCTTAAGCGCTCCGTAAATAAGATCGGGAATTTCTGGCATTTTTTCTGCCCAATAAGGTGCTTTTTCCTTAAAAGCACTAATAATCGCGGCTAAACCCATTTGTCGATGTAGCCAATCTTCAAGAAAAGGTTTAGCTGTTTTCCACAAATCTAGTTGAGGATAAAGCTGCCTTCCCAATCCTTCAATATAGAGCAAGGTCTTTTGAAGTAATACTAACTGAGGCTGAACCTCCATATTAAAACGACGGGCGGTATTGAATAAATTGAATAAAACATGACCAAAAGAAATTTCAGCTAGCGGTTTCTCAAAAATTGGTTCACAAACGGTTCGAATGGCAAATTCAAAATCTTCTACATTAGTATCTGCTGGTACCCATCCCGAATCAACATGTAATTCAGCTACCTTACGGTAATCACGATTAAAAAAGGCGATAAAATTTTCTGCCAAATAACGTTTATCTTCTTTATTCAGCGAACCGACGATACCACAATCAATACCAATATATTGCGGATCTTCAGGATGTTCTCGACTAATAAAAATATTACCAGGATGCATATCAGCATGAAAAAAGCTATCGCGAAAAACTTGGGTAAAAAAAACTTTTACTCCGCGTTCAGCTAATAACTTCATATTAATTCCCTGTTTTTTTAACGCGTTAATATCAGAAACTGGAATACCATAAATACGCTCCATAACCATCACATTTTCCCGACAGTAGTCTGAATAGACTTCAGGAATATAAAGCATGGAGCTATTTTCAAAATTACGCCTTAATTGGAGAGTATTCGCCGCCTCACGTAACAAATTTAATTCATCAATTAATGTTTTTTCATACTCTCGAACAACTTCTCGTGGACGTAAACGTCGTCCATCCGGGAAAAGAGGGAGCCAATTAGCCAGGCGATACATCAAGCCTATATCGGCTTTAATAACCGGCAATATATCTGGGCGAATAACCTTAATTACAATTTGTTTATTATTTTGTTTTAATTTTGCAGTATGTACTTGAGCAATCGATGCCGAGGCTAAGGGCACCTCATCAAAATCATCAAACCAGGTTTCAAGTGAACCACCTAATGACTGTTCTATATGTTGGCGAGCCAATCTGCCATCAAAACTAGCCACTTTATCTTGTAATAATGCTAACTGATCAGAAATTATCGTTGGAAAAAGATCGCGACGAGTAGATAACATCTGACCAAACTTAATCCAAACCGGGCCTAAATCTTGTAGAGCTAAACGTAAACGTTCACCAAGGGGTTTGTCTTTATGCTTATTTGATAACCAAAAAAAACAACGGCGTCCAATCCTTAAGGGTAAAGTAAATTTAATTTTGGGAATGAGTTCATCTAAACCATAATTTAGAAATACTCGAACGATAAAATAGAGACGTTTAATTTCTCCTGGTCTCATATTTTTCCTCCAATTTAGCTAAACGTTGTTCCAGTGCTGAAATATCTGCCACCACCTTCTCAACCTTATCAGCAAAACTTAGCACTTCCAATGTATTAGGAGACATTCGCCATTCTTCCACCAATACATTTTTAAACTGTTTTTTTTGTTGCTTTAGCAACCCATTTATTCCAACTATACCTTTTTTAACCCAACAATTCACCCCTTCGGCAACAACATCACCAACATAAGGAGTAGGATCCCATTCAGTCGCATCTAGTAATGCAGACCAATGCTGCACAACTTGCATATCACCCTCTATAACAACCCTACCGTCGTTGATCAGAGTCGAAAGTTGCTGTTTATCTTTAAGATGCCTCAAGGTCACTAACGCGGTTTTTATCACGCAATCTGCCGGTGTTGGCCACTGGTTTACTACATCAACTCGTTGCTCAGAGAATATAAATATCAATGGTTGAGATAATTCTTTTAAATCAATCGCCAACACTTTGCCAACCAACCTTACTCTGGCTGATTTCAACGCGACTTCCTGATAAAAAAATCTATTCAACATAAGCTGTAAAAAGGAAGCAATTCCGTCATGTAAGAGGCTGTCGCAAAAGGGGTATTTACAATAAAAATAATTTAATTTTTTCTTTAAAATCAAAATATTGAAATCATTAAAAACATGATACTACCTCTTTTGCGACAGCCTCTGTAATAGCGGGATTTTTGAATAGCTTTTGGTTGACGGGGTATCCATCTTAAAATTTGAACCCTCTGTGTAGGGCCACAATTCCACCGCTCATATTGGTATAAGAAACTTGTTCAAAACCGACTAACTCCATCATTGCTTTTAAAGTGTCCTGATCCGGATGCATGCGAATAGATTCAGCCAGATAGCGATAGCTATCGGCATCTTTGACTATCATTTGACCAACTCGTGGTAAAATATGAAAAGAGTAGGCATCATAGGCTTTAGTTAATGCTGAAAAAATCGGTTTTGAAAATTCTAATACTAATAAACGACCACCAGGTTTTAACACCCTAAACATTGATTTAAGCGCTTTATCTTTATCAGTAACGTTGCGCAGGCCAAAAGAAATACTTATACAATCGAAGTAGTTATCAGGAAAAGGTAGTTCTTCAGCATTAGCCTGAACATAATTAACATTACCAACAATACCGCGATCGCGGAGCTTTTCGCGCCCCATTTTCAGCATAGAATCGTTGATATCAGCCAGAATAACCTCACCTTTTTCGCCAACTATTTTGGCAAATTTAGCGGTCAAGTCTCCTGTGCCACCAGCGAGATCTAAAATATGTTGCCCACGGCGTGCACCACTGGCTTCTATCGTAAAACGTTTCCAGATTCGATGGATCCCTAATGACATCAGATCGTTCATAAGATCATATTTGGCGGCCACCGAATGAAAAACAGCAGCAACCAAATCCGCTTTCTCATCCTTGGCTACTTTGCGAAAGCCAAAATCAGTGCTCTCTTTAATTGGATCTACCATAATTTGCGCTCATTTAATCATTAAAATAATCGAAATTGTAATCATGTTTATTGTAAGATCTTATTTACGATCTAACGATTCTTCTTAATTATGATTTAGCAGTCTGTTTGCTAAATTCAATATCAATCGGGCGTTTAACTTCTATTCCTAATTCTTTTAAACTTTCCGCCTGGCTAATCAAATTACCTTTTCCTTCCGCTAATTTTTTGATCGCCGATTGATAATTCACCTGTGCTTTGTTCAAGCTCTGACCTAACGCCTGTATATCATCGACAAATAACCGCATTTTGTCATACATTCTAGCAGCACGCTCGGCAATTACTTGTGCATTTTGACTCTGTCGTTCATAACGCCACAAATTATTAATTGTACGAACTGCCACCAATAAAGTTGAAGGACAAACGAGTAAAATATTATTCCTCAAACCTTCGTCAATAAGTTCAGGTGCTTCGCGTAAAGCAATCAAATAAGCCGGTTCGAATGGAATAAACATTAATACATAATCCAGCGATCTTAACCCATTTAATTGATGATAATCTTTTCGGCCAAGTTCTTTTATATGATTGCGTACTGAATTAACATGCCCTCGTAATGCCGTTGCCCGCTGTTGCTCATCTTCGCTATTAAAATAGTGCTCATAAGCTGTCAATGACATTTTGGCGTCAATAACAACATCTTTACCTTGCGGTAGACGAATAATCACATCAGGTTGATAACGACTATTGGAGGTATTAATACTGACTTGAGTTTCAAATTCATGCCCCTGCCTTAGCCCAGAAGCTTCCAATATGCGAGAGAGAATTGTCTCACCCCAATTTCCCTGAATTTTATTATCCCCTTTTAGTGCTTTAGTCAGATTAATCGTTTCTTTTGCCATCTCTGCATTTAATTGCTGAAGCTGACGAATTTCATGAGCTAGAGTATGGCGCTCACGCGCTTCCTGGCTAAAACTATCATGTACCTGACGGCGAAAACCATCTAGTTGTTCGCGGAAAGGAGTTAATAATGCAATTAAACTTTGACGGTTCTGCTCAGAAGCTCGACGTTCATTTTGTTCAAAAATACGATTGGCTAAATTTTCAAATTGAACATTTAACCGCTGCTCACTATTGAGTAACAACCGCTGTTTCTCTTCAAAAGCCAGCCGTGTCTCTTCAAGCCGTGTCATGACTTCACGTAGTTCAACTTCTTGATTACGATTAATTTCCCTTTGTGACCTTAATTCTTGGTCACGGTGCTCACACTCAATTTTCCAATATTCAAGATGAGTGATTTTCTCCTCATAGCTAGCTTGGATACTGTAAAAATCTCGCAATTCAGACTCTTTTTTATTCATTTTTTGCGCGATAATTAGCCAGATTAAACTACCACCGAAGAGTGTACCGGTAAGAAAGCCAATAATTGCATATAATAGCTGAATATCCACTTTGGTTTCCTTAAAATAGCCTTTATTTTATAAAGTAACTTAGTGGTATACTGTATAAATGTCCAGAATAAATTTTGCTTATTTTGCTCAGTAAATAGCACCAGGTTGAAAACTATTTTACCCGATCCACTGAGCAAGCCAAGATAAACCAAATGCCCCCGGCGCTAAAATAGCAAATGCCCAGACCATAGCAGAAAGCAAATTAGCGAGCTGTGAAAATAATGTTTAGGCATAGCACAAATGCCTGCTACTAAGGGAATCACTGCCCTTAAGGGACCAAAAAAACGGCCGATAAAAACACTCCAAACTCCCCAGCACTCAAAAAAAGATGACCTCGATCGAGCGCTTCAGGACGACGGGAAATTGGCCACATATGACGTACGCTATTCTTATAATGAAAACCAAACCAATAAGATAAACAATCACCCAAAAAAGCACCACAGGCAGCAGCTAACCATATTGGTAAAAAGGGAAGCCCATTATCACCAATTAATGCGCCTAAACCAAGCAAAATCACTGTCGCAGGGAGTAATAATGAAATGAAGGCTAACGATTCGCCAAACGCTAATATAAAAACAATAAAGACAGCTAATATTTGATGGTCACGAGCAAATTCGGTAATAACATTAATAATCTCTGACAATGTCAATTTATTATTCCTATTTCGGTTAAACATTCGTTATTATGCGGCCAATAATGTAAATTATTGTCAGATTAAAATATAATATAATAATGGGCAAATTTAACTTACAGAATGTTAAATTTAAGTTATTTTATTCTATGCTATTATCCAGCTATTAACATTCATTAGTTTACTAAAAAATACCAAATAACAAAAATTATCTGTCAATTTATCAAAATAAAAATTACTGAATACATTCGATAAAAAATAAAACGAGAATTACTTAAGACAAATAAAAACAACGATTAAATAAAAAAGATATAAAAAATAAATTAATCTCTATTTTCATAAAAATAACCATTAGTTATCCTCGTTTTATCGAAAAAATTAGCCAAACCTACAGCACTTATTTAATTCAATAACCGGCGAGCGGCATCAACCACGATCCCTAAAACATTTCCTTCTGTTTGGTGTAATAATTTTTCATTTGGTGTTTCTTGTTGTGTTCGGTTAACAATCACGCCGGCTATCATACCTGCTGATAATCCCTGGCTTGCACACATAGTCAGTAAAGTGGCCGACTCCATTTCATAATTAATCACGCCCATCTTTTGCCACTCTTCCATCGATCCACGAAAACGACGGACAACGCGCCCACTATAGGTATCATAACGTTCCTGACCAGGATAAAAAGTATCCGAAGACGCAGTAATACCAACATGGGTTGTGCTCCCTGCTGCTTTAGCTGCATCATAAAGCGCATTGATACAATTAAAATCAGCTACCGCAGGATATTCTAAAGGCGCAAAATGTAAGCTAGCACCATCTAGACGTACTGCACCAGTAGTAATAAGTACATCACCGACATTGATATGTTTTTGAATTGCACCGGTAGTACCGATACGAAGAAAAGTACGTATGCCCAATTGTGCTAATTCTTCAACGGCAATAGAAGTCGAGGGGCCACCAATACCGGTTGAACAAATAATAATCGACTTACCATTAAGTTCAGCACGCCATGAGGTAAATTCACGTAACGAAGCCAGATATACCGGGTTATCCATTAATTTGGCAATTTTTTCTACCCGATTTGGATCGCCAGGCACAATAGCAAGCGTTGCGCCTTGTAAGTCATTTTTAGTTAATCCCAAGTGAAAAACATCAGACATAATTACACCATACTGTATTTTTAATTTATTTAATCCATTAATTTAATAATAAAATGATAACCTTTTAATGATAGGGATCATTTAAAGCAATAATGAAAAGCTGCTTTTACACAAAAATATGATCAAATTATTTATGCTAGCTTGATCATATCGTATTTAAGAAAAGGCTTGCCGCTGTGGAATAGGATAAACTTCCATCATTCTTTTGTAACCCACTTGGCCAATCGCAAAGGAAATATTCGCTAATTGCACATAAAGTAAACCTAGCCAAAAAGATCCGCTCAAATGATCATAACGAATGATAGCAGCACCAATCACTGCCAGCATTGCACTCAACAAATATCCCCAGCGTAGATGCTGCCTTTCCAATAGATCATAAAATAACGTTATATAGAGGCTGTCGCAAAAGCTCATGTTATCGATTAAAATTTGCTTTATTCGTCACGAGTTTCGCACAGGCATATAAAGTTCTAAAAATATCTAAAATAATGTTTTATCCGTAAGATATTTTATAATATAAAATATATATTTATTTCAATAACTTATGTGTTAATTAGCAATTTTTGCGAATTATATATTATGTCGAATTGAACTTAAAAATAACTTGTTTATTTGTTGGTGCGAAACTCGTGTTTTAGAGGAGGGTGAAGGGGCTAAAATGGCAAAAATAGGCTATATGCGGGTGTCAAAAAATGACCAAAACACCGATTTACAGCAAAAATCGCTCGTTTGTGCAAATTGTGACCAGATTTTTGAGGATAAAATCAGTGGAAAAACAGACCAGAGACCCGGATTAAAACGCGCTTTAAATTGCTTAAAAGCGGGCGACACGTTGGTTGTTTGGAAACTGGATAGACTAGGCCGCAGCATCAAACATTTAATCGGTTTAATCTCTGAACTGGAAGACAAAGGGATTCATTTTCATAGCTTCACGAGTTTCGCAGTCTCTAAAAAAGAAGTATAAATTTAAAAACAAGAAAAAATAAGGATGTTCATATTTTGTCCGGTTATCCATGCATTAAAGATATCTATAAAATATTCTTGCAAGTAAGCAGTGTAAGATACTCTAGTTTGGCGTTATCAGAAGTCAGCCCATCGCCTTTATCTCATGACACGGTTAGCCGATGGTTAAAAAGTAGATGTTTCCGCCCTAAAGACCTATGGCGATTAGTTGAACCTTCTATAGACAAAAAAAGCCCTTGTGTACTAATTGCCGATGATACATTGATTGCCAAAACACGTAGTAGAAAAATAGAGATGGTTCATTATCAATATTCAGGTAATAAGCATGATGTTATTGCTGGCATAGGTTTGGTTAATTTGCTTTGGCATGATCTGACAAGTGTTGAATCAATTACTTAAACTGGCGCTTTTAGCGCCGCGGTTAAATAATCCCCTGCCGATGGTGAACTTTGCAAAGAAGAAAGCGCCATTTTATTCCCCCAGCTTCGTTTTATCACGCACCGCGCCTTTATCTGCACTTGTTGCCAATGCAGCATAAGCGCGTAGAGCAAAAGAAACTTTACGTTCACGCTTGCGTGGCGTCCATGCTTTTTCACCACGCTGTAATTCAGATTGCTTACGTTGATGCAATATTTCCCTATCGATATTTAAGGCAATCTTGCGAGCAGGAATATCAATATCAATAAGATCGCCATCTTCAATCAAGGCAATCAAACCGCCACTTGCCGCTTCTGGCGAAATATGGCCAATTGATAATCCAGAGCTACCACCAGAAAAGCGACCATCAGTAATTAATGCACAGCTACTCGCTAATCCCATTGATTTTAGATAAGAAGTTGGATAAAGCATTTCCTGCATGCCTGGCCCTCCTCTTGGTCCTTCATAACGAATTACCACTATGTCACCAGCCACGATCTTACCACCCAATATTGCTGCTATCGCTTCTTCTTGACTATCAAATACCTTGGCCAAACCACGAAACGTCAGACAATTTTGATCAACACCAGCGGTTTTAACAATACAGCCATCTTCAGCCAGGTTGCCAAATAAAACCGCCAGCCCTCCATCCTGACTATATGCATGGGCTAAATTGCGAATACAGCCTGTTTGACGATCGAGATCTAAAGATGGCCAACGACATGTTTGTGAAAATGCTTGAGTAGTGCGAATACCAGCCGGCCCTGCGGCATACATCTGTTTCACCGCATCATCTTGCGTCAATATGACATCATACTGCGCTAACATTTGAGTGACGTTCAAACCAAGAATATTTTTTACCTGACGATTAAGTAATTGCGCGCGATCTAATTCACCTAAAATAGCGATCACTCCACCGGCTCGATGAACATCTTCCATATGATATTTGGCAATGCTCGGTGCTACTTTACACAGATGCGGTACTTTACGTGATAACCGATCAATGTCTGCCATAGTAAAATCAACCTCAGCTTCCTGCGCTGCCGCTAATAGATGTAATACCGTATTAGTCGATCCACCCATGGCAATATCGAGGGTCATCGCATTTTCAAATGCAGCTTTGCTGGCAATATTGCGTGGTAAAACACTGTCATCATCCTGCTCATAATATTTTTTCGTGATCTCAACAATACGTTTACCCGCAGCCAAGAATAACTGTTTGCGATCGCGATGCGTTGCCAGTAAAGAACCATTGCCAGGCAAAGATAATCCTAATACCTCCGTCAAACAGTTCATTGAATTAGCGGTAAACATGCCTGAACATGAGCCGCAAATCGGGCAGGCTGAACGTTCAATTTGTTCGCTTTCTTTATCACTGACAGCCGGATCTGCACTTTTGATCATAGCATCGACCGAATCTAGTTTAATAATTTGATCAGAAAGTTTGGTTTTGCCTGCTTCCATTGGGCCACCCGATACAAAAACAACCGGAATATTTAAACGCAACGCGGCCATCAGCATTCCTGGTGTGATTTTGTCACAATTAGAAATACAAACCATCGCATCGGCACAATGAGCATTAACCATATATTCAACGGAATCAGCAATAAGCTCGCGGGAGGGCAACGAATACAACATACCACCATGGCTCATAGCAATACCATCATCAACAACAATGGTATTAAATTCTTTGGCCACACCACCAACGGCTTCTATTTGTTTAGCCACTAACTGACCAAGATCAGGCAGATGCACATGACCAGGGACAAATTGAGTAAATGAATTGACAACAGCAATAATTGGCTTACCAAAATCAGCGTCAGTCATTCCTGTTGCCCGCCAAAGTGCTCTTGCACCAGCCATATTACGACCATTGACCGTTGTAGCAGAACGATATTCTGGCATTTTTGCTCCCTTGGTATAAAAACTGACGATAACTAGTCGCCAATAAACATCTATTAATTTGAACTAACTATTGACAGGATCTAACCAATCCCACTTGTCTTTTGTCGAACCATCAAATAAACCAAAAAAAGCCTGCTGGATACGCTTGGTTATTGGGCCACAATGACCGGCTCCGACTTGTATTCCATCAACAAGCGTGTTGCTTAATAGTGAAATAAGGGTGTTTCGGTGATTGAAGTAAATTTTACGCTGTTCTGAGATGGAAATTCCAAAGACCTGCGCTAAGGAGTAAGAAGGTATCATCAATAAAGGGTCTACGATTCCGTAAAATTTGGGTCATGCAACCGAGGCGCTTGATACCCGCGATGGCGTGTTCAACTGTAATACGGATGCCCGAGATTATTTTATTTTCTTGTTTTTGTTCAGGCGATAAAGGTCTTTTTCGAGTTCCTTTTTTTGGGATTTGTGTATTAGGATGCTGTTTATCTATACCTTGAAAACCGGTATCTGCCCAGATGGTTACCT
>NZ_NHNG01000736.1:0-14274 GCF_002287155.1 Arsenophonus sp. ENCA | reverse complement strand
TAACAAGCTGAAAATTCAGCGGCTAAATTTTTCAATTCTTCGACTGATAATCCAATGATTGCTTTACATAAACGATTATCTCGTAACAGCCGCTCTTTGTTGATCATTTCAAACCTTTATTCTCTAAGTTAAACCTCTTTTTATTCTCAATAGCGTGACAAAAAATGCAAGTCTCTATTCAGCAACTAGTTTATTGAGAAAACCTTGCCGCCGGCCATTGCCGGTATTGCGTTTTAATGGTCCAGAGATAATACCTAAATCACGATGACCTCGTTCGATAAGATAACGCCCGGCAAGATAGCCACCATAAACAGCATTATCAATGATGACATCGGTAAAATCACCATGGGCTTGCCCCCAATCCATCACCACCATTGGAATATTGCGGTATCCCTCTAACATCTGGAGTAACTGGTTGGGGTATTCTGAGCACATGACAAGTAAACCATCGACCCGTTTTTGCGCTAACATTTGTAAATAGGCTTGTTGCTTATTTAAGTTGTTGTGCGAATTGCACAGGATCAATGTATATCCTTGACTAAAACAGTTGTTTTCGACTGATTCAATGACTTCTGCAAAGTAAGGGGCTTCATTAGATGTGGCTAATAAGCCAATGGATTTAGTATGATTAACTTTCAAACTACGAGCAACTGCACTGGGAGAGTAATTAAGTGTTTTAATGGCTGCCCTGACGATCGTTTTTGTCTCTTCGGCGACAAAACGGGTATTGTTAATTACATGTGATACGGTGGTAGTTGAGACACCTGCAAGCTTTGCCACATCCTTAATTGTTGCCATGATTATAAAGACTCCTGACCCATTCCCAATTCCTTTACTATTGTTTAAAAATTACTGTTATTGATCTATAAAAATAGATAATTAAGTTATCAGTAAACTGATCATTTTGTCTGATTTGCAGTAAAAACAAAAGTATTAATCAATCTTTACTAGATGATATAATAGAAAATAGCTTTTATTGTTGTATGATATTATGACATTTAATGATTTTTCATTAATTAATTTATGACTAAGACAGTGAGAATAGTGAGGTGAGGTTATGGATACCGATTTTAAGTATGGTTTATGTACAGCGATAGTTGCATTATTAATGATCGTATCGTTTGTTTCTTTTATTTTATGAGCATCATATTGGCTTAACTGTCTGCATTTTATCGCTACAATATTTTGTCTTAAGCAGTATCATGGACAGCAGGCTGCACTACTGGCAGCCTATAGTCTAATAAGGGATTACATTTTTTCTACCGTTTCAATCCCTAATGTGTCTAAACCAATTTTTAAAGTTTTTTGCGTCAGTAATGCCAGTTTTAATCGACTTTCCTTTGATGCGTTATTTTCTGCACCTAAAATTGGGCAATGTTCATAAAAACTAGAAAATAAACCTGCCAGATCATATAAATAAGCACACATAATATGGGGTAAACCGTCGCGAGCAACGGTTAGTATTGTTTCTTCGAATTGTAATAAACGAGTCGCTAGGGCTTGTTCATACTGATTTGCTAAAATCACCGGCTCGCTTAGTGCTGTTGGATTAATATTAGCCCGTTTAAAAATGGAGGCCACACGGGTATAAGCATATTGCATATAAGGCGAGGTATTACCTTCAAACGCTAACATATTGTCCCAGTCAAAAATATAATCAGTGGTACGATTTTTCGATAGATCGGCATATTTTACTGCACCAATACCCACCGCCTGACTAATCGATTGTAACTCGTTTTCTGGCATAGCTGGATTTTTTTGCCGGATAAGATCACTGGCACGCTCAATTGCCTCATCAAGTAAATCGGCAAGTCGGATCGTTCCGCCGGCTCGAGTTTTAAAAGGTTTACCTTCTTTACCTAGCATCATACCGAACATATGATGCTCTAATGACATTGTAACGGGAATATAGCCGGCTTTACGCACAATAGCCCAAGCTTGCATTAGATGTTGATGTTGTCGTGAATCTATATAATATAGCACCCGATCAGCGTGTAATATTTCATGACGATATTTAGCGCAGGCAATATCTGTTGTCGTATAAAGATAACCACCATCTTTTTTCTGGATGATAACCCCCATGGCATCACCGTCTTTATTCTTAAATTCATCCAGATAGACAACCATAGCACCATCACTTTTAACGGCTAACTTTTTAGCTGTTAAATCAGCGACAATATCAGGCAGCATATTATTATATAAGCTTTCACCCATCACATCGTCTTCCGTCAGTGTGACATTTAAACGATGATAGGTATGTTGATTTTGCGCCATGGTAATATCAACCAATTTGCGCCACATTTTCCGACAATATTCATCACCAGATTGTAGTTTAACCACATAATTACGTGCAAGTTCAGCAAAATTTTCATCTTCATCATAATGTTTTTTAGCTTCACGATAGAAAGTCTCAAGATCAGCTAAAGCCATATCGGTAGCATTTTCTTGTTGAACTTTTTCCAAGTACGCAATTAGCATACCGAACTGGGTACCCCAATCGCCGATATGGTTAGCACGTATTACTTTATGACCTAAAAACTCTAATGTACGAGCAACAGCATCGCCAATGATAGTAGAACGTAAATGACCAACATGCATCTGCTTTGCTACATTTGGAGCGGAATAGTCAATAATGACGGTTTGTGGCGTAACGGTGTTAATTGCCAATTTGTCATGTTGCAAGGTAAGTTCAATTTGTTCGGCTATCCATTGCTTATCAAGAAAAATATTAATAAAACCGGGTCCTGCTATTTCAACTTTACTGGCAATATTTTCCAGATTTAGTAGCGGCAGCATTTTTTCAGCTAATTGACGTGGAGGAATGCCGATTTTTTTAGCTGCAGACATGACACCATTAGCTTGGTAATCACCGAATTGGGCTTTTGTTGAAGGGCGGATATGAGCCTCACTACCTATAGGGGCCCCTGCGGCAATTAATGCATCACTAATTTTTTCTGAAAGAAGAGCCTTAATATTCACCTGATTACCTTAATGATGAAGATAGCTGTCGTATTCAACTTAGTCAGATACAGCTATGAGGATCGTGATAAAAATAGCTGGCTTTATACCATAATTAGCTATTCACATGCTACTATCAACTATTTGATCGATAACTCTATTGTAAAAATAATATCAGATAGGATCGCTTTTTATCATCTTGCTAAGTGACAATAGAAGATTTTTGATTTATCTAACTTTAAAAAATTACACGGTTGCAAAAATTGCAATTTTGATTAGAAATATTAATTTAAAAAAAGGGCTGAAGACGTTCAGGTGTCCACGTTGCATGCTGTCTATGGGCTTCAGGCATATGTTCTGTTCGAGTGCTGTAGCCATAAGTCCTGCAGCGGGGATGGACTGCAACTTCCTGCTCTTTATTAAATAATCTGACTAACTCGCCGGAAACTCGAGCTTCTAATTGTACTCCGAGAAGCGTATATGGAACCGAGTAATAATGGTTATCAATCTGAACATGATAATCTTTATGGACTCTAACTTTCTTTAACAGAGTGAAGCTGTAATGGGCTTTTGGTAGTGGTTTTAACACAGGGGCGTCTAACTGAACAAAAAGCTCAGCTCTAGAGTAACTCATTTTTTGCATCTTTTTGGTATTTAGCCTTTTCAATAAAACCTGGATGTGTTGATTGAGTGAAGCAAGACTATAGAAGTGTTCGTGACGAAGTCGGGCCATAATCCAACGTTCAACAAGCTGCACGCCGACTTCAGCCTTAGGTTTATCTTTTGGCTTACGAGGACGGGCTGGCATGACGGCAACATTGTAATGCTCAAGCATTTGTTGGTAAGTCGGGTTGATGTCAGGATCATATTTACAAGCTCGTGAAGTTGCACTTTTCAGGTTATCAGGCACCACAATCTCAGGTACACCCCCAAGCGATTGAAAACAGCGAACATGGCTCATTACCCAGTCCTCAAGCTGCTGAGACCACGTTGCTTCTGCCCATGTATAGTTTGATGCGCCAAGAACAGCAACAAAGAGCTGTGCTGTTCTTGTTTCGCCAGTATTGGGATTAATGATATTGATAGTGGGACCACAATAATCAACAAAGAGTTTTTCACCGGCTTTATGAACTTGCCTCATTGATGGGTTTGTGGTTTTTAACCATTCACGATAAAGACGACAATAATGGTTGTAACTATAAAAACTCCCTGGGTATTGTTCTGCATATTCCTCCCAGAGCAGTTGTAATGTCACTATTTTGTTACGTAATTCTTTATGTACTTCTGCCCAATCAGGTAAAGAATGTTTTTTCATCTTCACTTTAGTCTGGCTAAATGCCTTTCGTAAGGAAGATGGGTCCCATTCTGTGGGTAAAGGCCATTGTTTTATCCCCAGCTGAGCTGCCCGATTAGCATATCGTGATACAGCAGATGGCGATATCGATAAGCTACGAGCTATCTGGCGATGACTGAGCTTGGCTCCATATTTAAGTCTAAGTATTTCTTTTAGTTTTCTCATTGAAATAGGTACTGTTGGCATAGGTATTCTCTACCCTCATATGGCAAAGAATACAGTTCAACACACCTGTGATAATTAGAATAACATTGATGGAGATCACCGAATAACAAAATGGGCCAAAAGTGATCTCCATCGATGTTATTAGCTGATCTCCATCAATGTTATTGGGTGATCTGCATGCATGGTAATATGCACAAGTTATGTTAATGTTTCCGATTGTCGTTAATGAGATAGCCGGCTCACCGACAGCTATTAAATGGATGTATGCCATTGAAGCCATTATCTCTTTAACTTTACTTTATCCCATCGCACGTTGGAGTGAAAAGCATTTTCGCCCCGAGCAACGGTTAATGACCGGTTTACTTCTGATGAGCTTGGCCATGCTTCCTATTGGTTTTACCCATTCACTGACGCTACTTTTTGCCCTGATTAGTCTGTTTTATTTAGGTACCATCACTGCTGAGCCAGCACGTGAAACATTGAGCGCATCACTGGCAGATCCTCATGCTCGGGGCAGTTATATGGGTTTTAGCCGATTAGGCCATGCCTTAGGTGGTGCAATAGGTTTTATCGGTGGTGGCTGGCTATATGATATCGGACATCGGTGGGGTTTACCGGCTCTACCTTGGCATCTGTTAACCATAATAGGATTATTAACCTTATGGGCTTTATACCAACAATTTAATCAGCAGAAAAAAACTATCATTTATAACGATGAATAGTTGTGTACAATCTTGCTATCAAAATTACAGGAGAAAAACAAAACATGAAGCACTTTTTTGTCGGAGCACTATTGTTACTATCTGGAGTGATAGCCGGATGCGATCAATTAACCGAATTCAGTATTAGTGAAGATACCATTAATAACTATCTCAGCAAACATACCCACTATAGTAAAAAAATAGGTATTGCCGGACTTGCTGATGCTAGTATCGATCTAGCTAATCTTGCTACTCAAATAGGTCGCACCGAACCGAATAAAATTACCCTAACGGGAGTAGCTAAAATTAAGCTTGAAACACTATTAGGTTCAACACATGCAGAAGTCTCTTTAGCTATCACTTCACTGCCCTATTTTGACGTAGCTACCGGTGCTATATATTTAAAAGAATTGACAATCTCTGATCAAAAAATTACACCGGAAAAAATGGCCAGTACAATTACCACAATACTGCCGATTGTTAATAACTCCTTAAAAGCCTATTTTAAAAAAAATCCTGTCTATTTATTGCAACCAGAAAAAAGTAAAGCAGAAGCATTGGCCAAGAAAATCGCTAAAGGACTTGAAGTCAAACCGGGTAAGTTAGTTATTCCATTAGTAGAATAAATGACTTAGTAGTCAATAGGAAATAACAGGCGCCATGTACTCGCCTGTTAGATTTAAAGAATAAGTTACAGCGTCACTAATTGTCAGCCAGCTCCTCGCGCAATGCAACTAAAGCTTCACGCGTTATCATAACGAGAGTAGGATAAAAATCACTCACTACATGGGTTTCCACTTGGCTAAAAAATGATTCACTCGCAGGTAAAATAAACTGATCAAATAATTGAATTTGTGTTAATAGCGGATCCTGCGCTGCATTATCTTCCAACCAAGATGCTGCCAATAATAAAGCAGCAAAACGATCAGCTTTTTCCGCTGATAGTGGTATTCCATTTGCCACTAAAAATTCATTAACTGCCGTTGCTGATATTTCACTATATTGACTAATACCGTTAGCAATAGCTGAGGTAGGATCAAGAAACAATTGCTCAAAATCTTTAATTACTAACGCTAAATCCTGGCTACTAGCGGCTAATTGCGTTAATAATTCATCTTGTTCTAAAGGCCAAGACAATTTCAATTGATTTTGACTAATCAATTCAAATAAAGGTTTAGTAACGGGATCCTCTGGGGAACGATTAAATAATGTTCCTAATATTCGGCAAATCACGGAAAATTCATTCATTATTTTTTCCAACTTATGCTATGCATTTAATAATTTTACTTATTAGTAAGGACAACAAAACCTTGACGGTAATATCGAATATATTTTCAACAGATTGTTCTTTATTTATCTTGTTAACTGCAAAAAAAGACAAAAATTGCAATATATTATTGACGGTTAGTCTGCTTTTTCCTATAATATCGCCCCATCATTCTAGTATCCTATTATATTAAAATGATAACCGGTGAAGTGTCCGAGTGGCTGAAGGAGCACACCTGGAAAGTGTGTATACGTGAAAACGTATCGAGGGTTCGAATCCCTCCCTCACCGCCATATAAAATATCTGCCAACAACTTGTTTTAGTTCCCTCCACAAACTTAAATTGCAGAGCCCTGGCCGCCATACTGACAGAGATATTGATATAACGCATTCATGCCTAACCAACGATTTGCACACCAATCTGGCGCGAGTAAAGTCGGCCGACGCGCATTGGCACAAATACGATGATAAATAATATTTTTTGGTGTGTGACGGATCATTTCTCCGGCCATTTCCACGTACTCAGTTAATTCAAGTGATAACAAACGCCCAACACGCCAAGCTTTTGCCATTATACTACCATCAACAATAAACTAGTTGCTGAATAGAGACTTGCATTTTTTGTCACGCTATTGAGAATAAAAAGAGGTTTAACTTACACGAGTTTCGCACAGGCATATAAAATTCTAAAAATGGCTTAAAAGCAATGATTAATCTGCAAGTTACTAAAAAACATAAATTTTCTTAAATTACAATAAGTTGTATTTGATTTATAAGGTTTTGACTATTTATATATCATGCTGAATTAAACTTAAAAATAGAGCGTTTTTTTATTGGTGCGAAACTCGTGTAAATAATGATCTCACTCCCTCTTGTGCTGAAAAAAACAGCAAATCTTACCGACTGTGATCCCTATTTCATACGGCCTCAGGATCTTTGAAATTCCTAGGCGTTCAAAAGGTGGGCTTTATTGATGAGTTTTGATGAGTAATAATATATTAATTATGAGTTATCAAGAGGACATTGATCATGACCCGCCGTGTAATTGGCGTAGCAGAAAGGCCGCCGTTAAGAGAAACCATTCCATTAAGTTTTCAGCATCTGTTTGCTATGTTTGGGGCGACAGTATTAGTCCCCATTTTATTTCACATCAATCCTGCAACCGTTCTATTGTTTAATGGAATTGGTACACTACTCTATTTGATCATTTGTCGAGGACGTATTCCTGCTTATCTGGGCTCAAGTTTTGCTTTTATTTCACCAGTTTTATTGTTATTACCGCTAGGTTATGAGTTAGCATTGGGCGGATTTATTATTTGTGGGCTACTTTTTTGTTTAGTCGCACTGATTGTAAAAATAGCAGGTAGAAATTGGATCAATATTATTTTCCCCCCTGCGGCAATGGGCGCGATTGTTGCGGTTATTGGTCTGGAATTAGCGCAAACGGCGGCTGGCATGGCAGGGCTTTTACCTAAAGCGGATATTCCGGTTGATTCAAGCAGTTTGATTATTTCAGTGGTGACGTTGATCGTGACCATTCTATGTTCGGTAGTTTTTCGTGGCTTTTTAGCGATTATTCCTATTTTACTTGGTGTGATTGTCGGCTATGTACTTGCATTTTTAATGGGAAAAGTGGATTTAACTCCAGTTATTACCGCTCCATGGTTTTCATTACCAACATTTTATTCTCCACGATTTGAGTGGTTTGCTATTTTGACTATTTTGCCTGCAGCGCTAGTTGTTATTGCGGAACATGTAGGTCATTTGGTTGTGACCGCGAATATTGTTGGGCGGGATTTATTAAAAGATCCTGGTTTACACCGTTCAATGTTTGCTAATGGTTTATCAACTACCATTTCAGGATTTTTTGGTTCAACACCGAATACCACCTATGGTGAAAACATCGGTGTAATGGCGATAACTAAAGTATATAGCACCTGGGTAATTGGTGGTGCGGCAATTTTAGCTATCTTGCTTTCCTGTGTTGGTAAATTAGCGGCGGCAATTCAGCTTATTCCTGTTCCTGTGATGGGGGGCGTTTCGCTATTACTTTATGGTGTTATAGCGGCATCAGGTATCCGAGTGTTAATTGATTCTCGGGTAGATTATAATAAACCACAAAATCTAATATTGACTTCCGTTATTCTGATTATTGGGGTAAGTGGTGCGACTATCCATATTGGGGCCGCTGAGTTGAAGGGGATGGCGCTTGCTACCATTATCGGTATTATTATGTCGTTGGTTTTTCGCCTGATTAATATTATTCGTCCGGAAAAAACTTATATAACTACTAAACTTGAGTCGGTAGAAACGATTAAAAAATAGCTAATTTTTACTGAAATAGTAGGTAAATTATTAGTTCCATCGGATGATATTGTTTAAGTTCATCTAATTACAACTTTTGTGTTAAGCTGTATGTGTTTTCTTATATATACAGAAAGAGGTGCTTCTGAATACGCCGTCGCAGCTTTCATTAGCTTTATCCACGCCTGATGATGAAACCTTTGCCAGTTTTATTACTGGCGAAAATGGTATTTTATTAGCGGCTATCAAATCTGCTATTAATCAATCCCATAGCAGCTATATTTATTTTTGGTCTCAGCAAGAAGGTAGTGGAAAAAGTCATTTATTACACGCTGCATGTAGTGAATTGTCACAAAAAGGCGAGGCAGTTGGTTATGTTCCTCTGGATAAACGTAGCTATTTTGTCCCTGATGTTTTAGACGGTATGGAACATTTAGCTCTGGTTTGCATTGATAATGCTCATTGTATTGCCGATGATGAAGAGTGGGAAATAGCGCTTTTTAATTTATATAATCGTATCTTGGAAAACGGCAAAAGCTGTTTATTGATAACTGGTGATAGGCCGCCTAGGTTGATTGATTTAGCATTACCTGATTTAGCATCCAGACTTGATTGGGGACAGATCTATAAACTTCATCCACTGAGTGATGAAGATAAGATCCAGGCACTGCAATTACGCGCTAAATTACGCGGTTTCGAGTTATCTGAAGAGGTTAGTCGTTTTGTATTAAAGCGTTTGGATAGGAAAACCCGCACATTATTTACTATGTTAGATGAGTTAGATCATGCTTCGATTGTTGCTCAACGTAAACTGACTATTCCCTTTGTTAAGGATATTCTTAAACTTTAATTTAAGAGGTAAACTTATTTTACCTCTTAAAGATACAAGGTTATTTAAATAGCTTTTTTACTTGTTCTGGTGAACGCCCTAGCTGAGCATGGTTATCAACGACAACGATAGGTCGCTCAATTAGTATTGGGTTATCATACATTGCTTGCAGTAAGATATCATCTGATAACGAGCTGTTAGATAAATTAAGTGTTTGATAAATTGCTTCGTTGCTTCTCATTAATTGACGCGGTTTAGTGAAATCCAGTTGTGAAAGTAAAGTTTTTAAGTTATTAATACTTGGTGGTGTTTTAAGATATTCAATAATACGTGTTTTAACCCCCATATCTTCTAAAAGCTGTAGGACTTGTCGACTTTTTGAACAACGAGGGTTATGGTAAATCGTCACTTGTTGAGACATAAGGTAATTTCCTTAGCGTTTTTGTAATTGTTTATCACGTGTTTGTAACTGGCGTAGTGTATCAATACGGGCATCATATCTTGCTTGATCATAACTACCGGTTTTTGTTAGCCGACTGGCATCGGTAAGGTATTGAATGGCAGTACCATAATTACCACGCAAAGCCATGCCTTCTGCATAAGCTGCTAACTGTTCACTACGCTTACCTTGCTTAGCTGAAACTTCTGCCAACAAAGTCCAACCATTTAAGTCATTGGGGTTATCGAAGGTGTATTTACGCAATAATTGACTGCCTTGATCATACTGATTATTAGCAATATAGGCATTTGCCAGATTAATTTGTAGGATTGGGTCATTTGGTGTTTTGATTAGTGCATTTTGTAAACGAGAAATAGCCTTTAGTGGTTGATTTAACCCTATATCTATATCGGTCATTAGATCAATAAACCAGGGATTAGCAGGTTGCTTAGCCAAAAGTAAGCGTACAATGTTGCCAGCAGCTTGATATTTTTTATCTTCATTAAGTTGTAGCGCATGACCGTAATCAGCTGCCATTCTTTCTTTAGTATCACCTTGGCTATACTGAGATAAAATTTGTTCAAGGATCGGTTTTTGCCAGTCTGTATACATGGCAAGAATGCGTACCCGAGCTAGCATAAAATCCAATGATGGTGGGAGATCCACTTTCGGATATTGATTTGAACGATTTAGTGCATCCGCTAAACGACTATCTGGTAATGGATGGGTTAATAGCATCTCAGGTGGTTTTGACATATAACGGCTCTGATCGGCTAAAATTTGCATAAAATCAGACATGGCGCGCGGATCGAATCCGGCACGACGTAAAGTCTGTATACCAATTCGGTCAGCTTCTTGCTCGTTAGATTGAGTAAAGCTTATTATACCTTGTTGCACACCAGCTAATGTTCCTGTTAGTGCCGCAATACCTGCTTGTGGATTAGCCATTACTAACAGTGCTGAACCAATGGCGCCTATCCAGGCTAATGGTGCATTCCGTTCACGATCTTCTAGCATACGGGCAAGGTGTCTTTGGGTTACATGAGAAATTTCATGGGCGATCACTGAGGCCAGCTGACTTTCATTTTGGCTATAACGAAACAGGGCAGAATGGAGAACGACGTTACCACCAAAATAAGCGTAAGCATTAATATTAGGATTATTTATCAGGTAAAAATGGAACGGGGTTTTTACTGAGTGGGCATTTTTTACTAAGCGCATGCCAAGATGATTAATATATTGATTTAACAAGGGATCGTAAATAAGTGGTGTGCTAGCACGTAATTGGCGTGTTAGTGCATCACCTATAATGATCTCTTGATCAATAGTTAGTGTACCACCTGCTGTAGTACCAATATCGGGCAAATTATCTTCAATAGCGGTATAAACAGGCTTCATAGGAACTGCTAACATTATTGTTATTACAAGAGTAATGAGTGGTTTAGTAAATTTTGTATTCATAAACCGGAAGTATCCCTTACGATTGATTATATTGTTAAATGATATTTTTTATGATAGCAAACCTTACTGGATAATCTGTCAATTGGTATAATTTCGTGGATTAAAAGACTAATTTACCACATTCAGGAGTGAATATATGCTGGAGATGTTTTTGCAATGGTATCGTCGAAGATTTTCAGATCCTCAGGTCGTTGCATTGTTTATCAGCCTGATTATCGGTTTTTGTATCATATTCTTTTTTCATGATATTTTAGCTCCTTTATTAGTTGCTATCGTGTTGGCTTATTTACTTGAATGGCCAACCCAACAACTGGGTAAGTTAGGCTTATCAAGGCTGATGGCAGCGTCCATTGTGCTGACAATATTTATGGGTATTAGTGCCATGGTTTTTTTAATTATTGTGCCCATTGTCTGGCAGCAAGGCATGAATTTATTATTTGATTTACCTTCAATGGTAAATAGCTTTAATGAATATGCCAAGGCATTGCCTGAACGTTATCCCGCTTTGGTTGATGCCGGTATTATTGATATGATAGCGGATAATTTACGCGGTCGCTTATCGACTTTAGGTGAATCTGTGGTTAAGTATTCTGTTGCATCGCTTATTGGTATTATTACCATAGCAATATATCTGGTTTTAGTACCACTAATGGTATTTTTTCTACTGAAAGATAAGACTAAAATAATCCGTGGTTTACAACGTATTTTACCCCGTGATCGGTTATTGGTCGGACAAGTTTGGCAGGAAATGAACCAACAGATCACTAACTATATCTGTGGTAAAGTTATTGAAATGGTTATTGTTGGTATCTGTACTTATATCGCGTTTGTTTTTTTAGGTTTGCGCTACTCGCTATTTTTGTCAGTACTAGTCGGTATTTCTGTCTTGATCCCCTATATTGGAGCGGTGGTGGTTACCATCCCAGTAGTTTTAGTTGCTCTTTTTCAATGGGGTATTGGACCTGACTTTTGGACTTTACTAATCGCTTATTTAATTGTTCAAGGGCTTGATGGCAATTTATTGGTGCCCATTTTATTCTCTGAAGCGGTTAATTTGCATCCGTTAGTTATTATTTTATCTGTCGTAGTATTTGGTGGGCTTTGGGGTTTTTGGGGAGTATTTTTTGCCATTCCATTGGCAACTTTAATTAAAGCCGTTATGCATGTGTGGCCGGAAGATAATCTCGTAACTGAAAAATAATTTTTTAATTGTTAATTGCCACCAAACAGGCAGGGGCAATTAACAATTGATTTTAATCACGGATGAGTATTAAGATAATTCAGTACAATTTGGTGATGATCACTGGTTTTAAATTTGTCAAATACATGTTCAACCTCACCTTTTGCATTAATCAGAAAACTGATGCGATGAATGCCATCAAACGTTTTTCCCATAAATTGCTTTGCTCCCCATACACCGAATTTTTCCGCTACCTCATGCTTGTGATCCGATAGTAATGTAAAATTTAGCATCTCTTTTTCAGTGAAACGTAATAACTTTTCTGCTTTATCAGTACTTATACCAAAAACTTCAACACCCATTTGTTTTAATTTATACATTTCGTCACGTAATCCACAAGCTTGTATTGTACAGCCGGGAGTCATTGCTTTAGGATAAAAATAAATCAAAATTCGTTGACCAAGATAATCAGATAAATTGATTATTTCGCCATCTTGGTCAGGAAGGCTAAATTGGGGGGCCTTATCACCGGCTTTCAATGGGCTCATTAGATTCTCTCCGTTTAATTCTATATGTTATTGCGGTTTGCTGATAATGCTAATTGTACATTTAATTTTGTGCACAATTGTTTAAATCTATTTTTGTTAATTCACTCATTATCACCAATAAAACTTTGGGCATTCATATAAATTTCAAGTTGTTGATCATATTTGTTTGTCGCTGGTTGTATTTTGCAACCAATTTGGCTAGGTTGAAGTTATTAGTGATAAATAAACAAGTAAATTGTTCAACTATAGCGGGGGCGACATTAACAATAACATTGGCAATTATTATTGAAAAATATTCTTTATAAACGCCAGAAGTGGTTTTTTGCATAATAGATAATAATTTTAATTCAGTATCATGCTTAAGCAACATTGCTTCTATTAAAGAAATTGATTGCCTGCTATCTGATAACTTCATAATAAAGAAGAATTGTTTGCCAAATATAGCCATACAGCTATCTTCAATATTACATTGACATTTGGTGACTAGTTGGATACCGGTATTAATCTTAGCGGGATGATCTGCAACAAGTACAATAATAATGATTGATTGTTGTTCACTATGTGGCAAGTCGTTTTCCTGATAAATTTATGATTTCTGAATACCTTATGGTAACCATAAAAAAAAGCTCCTGCCAAGATAAAAAAACAAATATATCAATATAATAAGTTTACATACTGAGTAGTGATAAAATGATATTTAATGGAATGAAATGGCCACAATTGTGCTGAATTTTTAATTTTAAAAGATTTATTTGCTGATAAAATAATAAATTGAGCGAGAAAAATAAACTGGAAATAGGATGATAATCATTATGTATTTTTCTTAAAACAGAGTGGTTATTAACACGAGTTTCGCACAAAACTAATTTGGGTACGCTAATAAAACACGGATGTGCTCAGCAATAGCATTTTTGATTACGTCCCAATTTTGTTGATAAAGGGTTATTTTTTCAGATATACGACGTTTATGTTGTTCAAACCACGCAGAAATAGCGAGAAAAATATGATTTCTTTGCGCTCGGCTCGTGCGAGCCTGACAGCGTTCAATACCACAATTTTGTTTAACTTC
>NZ_NHNG01000282.1:0-18396 GCF_002287155.1 Arsenophonus sp. ENCA | reverse complement strand
TAAGTCGACTGAATGTTTGAGTAACGCCTGCTGAAAAGGCAGGCCATTATGAAGCATGCTGACTTTTTTTTTTCAAGCAGAAGACGGCATACGATATGATGTAAATGGGGCTGAAAACCTATTGCAGGCCTGTCTCTCTTTGGGTCTGGATATCCCTTACTTTTGCTGGCACCCAGCGTTAGGAAGTGTTGGTGCTTGTCGTCAATGCGCAGTTAAGCAATATCAAAATGCTGACGACACACGTGGTCGTCTGGTAATGTCTTGCATGACACCGGCTTCTGATGGAACTTATATTTCCATCGATGATGATGAAGCCAAACAGTTTCGTGCAAGTGTTGTTGAGTGGTTGATGACAAATCATCCACATGATTGCCCAGTTTGTGAAGAAGGCGGCAATTGCCATTTACAAGATATGACGGTGATGACTAGTCATACAATGCGTAARTATCGTTTTACCAAAAGAACACATCATAATCAGGATCTAGGTCCATTCATTGGTCACGAAATGAATCGTTGTATCGCTTGCTATCGCTGTGTTCGTTATTACAAAGATTATGCTGATGGCACCGATCTGGGGGTTTATAGCGCCCATAATCATGTCTATTTTGGCCGGGTGGAAGACGGTACGCTAGAGAGTGAATTTGCTGGCAATTTAGTTGAGATCTGCCCAACGGGGGTTTTTACTGATAAAACCCATTCTGAACGTTACAATCGCAAGTGGGATATGCAATTTGCGCCAGGAATATGTCAACAGTGTAGTATTGGTTGTAATACAAGCCCTGGTGAACGTTATGGTGAATTACGCCGGATTGAAAACCGTTATAATGGGGTGGTAAATCACTATTTTTTATGTGATCGTGGCCGCTTTGGTTACGGTTATGTTAATCGCAAAGATCGACCTCGTCAGCCTCAATTAGTTAAAAAAGCAAAACGACACACTATTTCGGTGATGGAGGCGATGCAAACGGGTGCCAAAATTTTACGTCAAGCAACAAAGACTATCGGTATTGGGTCACCAAGAGCTAGTGTCGAGAGCAATTATGCATTACGGGCACTGGTTGGCGAAGAAAATTTTTATTCAGGTATCTCGACAGCAGAACAACGTCATCTCGAACTAATGGTTAATATTCTGCAAAAAGGAGGCGTCTATACGCCCACATTGCGTGAAATTGAAAATTATGACGCGGTGCTGGTTTTGGGGGAGGATTTAACCCAAACTGGGGCTCGTATAGCATTAGCGGTTCGTCAGGCGGTTAAAGGTAAAGCAAGAGCAATGGCTGAAGCACAAAAAGTGGCAGATTGGCAAATCGCCGCCGTGTTAAATATTGGCCAACGGGCTAAATACCCATTATTTATCACTAATATTGATGATAGCCGTTTAGATGATGTTGCTGCATTAAATTATCGGGCGCCGGTTGATGATCAAGCTCGCTTTGGCTTTGCTATTGCCCATGCTTTGGACAGCAAGGCGCCAGCTGTGGATGATTTACCAGCGAATATTAAAGCAAATGTTGAATTAGTTGCTGCAGCGTTATTGCAGGCCAAAAAACCACTTATTATTAGTGGTAGTAATGCCGGTAGTGAAGCACTTATCCAGGCCGCCGCTAATATTGCTTTTTCATTAAAAGCGAAAAATGTTGAAGTTGGAATTAGCTATATTGCAGCTGAAGCTAATAGCTTTGGCTTGGCTTTAATGAATGCTCAATCGTTAGATATCGCAATGGAGCGTATTTCATCCGGTGAAGTTGATACTGCGGTAGTAATGGAGAATGATCTTTATCGGCATAGTAATGTTGATAGTGTTAATAATGCTCTGAAAAAGCTGAATAAATTGATTGTTGCGGATCATCAGCATACTACTATTATGGATCAGGCGGATCTGATTTTACCCGCTGCCAGCTTTGCTGAAAGCACTGGAACATTAATTAATAATGAAGGTCGGGCGCAACGTTATTTTCAAGTGTTTGATCCGACTTATTACCAACCTAATATTGCCATTAATGAAAGTTGGCGTTGGTTACATTCATTGCAGGCAGAGCTAGAAACACGTCAAATCGATTGGTCGCAATTAGATCATGTTATCCAGGCCTGTATAACCGCTATGCCACAGTTTGTGGCTATTGTCGATGCGGCACCTAATGCCACATTCCGTATCCATGGACAAAAATTAGCCCGTTCGCCCCAGCGTTATAGTGGACGTACCTCAATATTGGCTAATATAGAGGTCAGTGAACCCGGTCAACCATGTGACATTGATACGCCATTTGCTTTTTCGATGGAAGGTAACAATAGCCCCACCGCTATTCGCCAACAAATTCCGTTTGCTTGGTTGCCAGGCTGGAATTCACCTCAAGCGTGGAATAAGTTTCAAGCTGAAGTCGGTGGCCATTTACGTTTTGGTGATCCGGGGATCCGATTATTTGATTCAACTGATAGTCGCTTGGATTATTTTACTGCTATTCCACTTGCCTGGCAGCGGCAAGATAACCAATGGACGGTTGCACCTTACTATCATTTATTTGGTAGCGATGAAACCTCACAGCGAGCTGAAGCAATACAACAACGTATGCCAGAAGCTTACATTATGCTCAATACTCAGGATGCTGAAAACCTGGCTGTTAAAGCTGGGACAGTGCTTGAATTCAGTTATGGTGGGCAAATTTATCGATTGCCAGTTCGTCTCAGTTATCATTTGGCGCCAGGACAGATTGGTTTACCTTTAGGTATGCCTGGGATCGCACCAACGATGGCGGGTATGGCTGTGAAAAATTTACGGAGGGCGACATAATGACCCTATTTTCTGCTGAAGTCACCGCAGCGATTATTGCTGTTCTACAAGCAATAGTTATTTTGCTGGTGGTGGTTATTTGCGGCGCTTTAATGAGTTTTGGCGAACGTCGTTTATTGGCACTGTTCCAGAATCGTTATGGACCTAATCGGGTAGGTTGGGGAGGCTCATTACAGATTGCTGCTGATATGATTAAAATGTTATTTAAAGAAGATTGGATCCCACAATTTTCAGATAAGCGCATTTTTATGTTGGCACCAGTAATTGCCTTTTGTTCCATGTTATTGGTATTTGCCATTATTCCGGTTAGCGCTACTTGGTATGTTGCCGATCTTAATATAGGTCTGCTGTTTTTTTTCATGATGGCTGGCTTAGCGGTTTATTCGGTACTGTTTGCAGGTTGGTCAAGTAATAATAAATACTCTTTATTAGGCGCGATGCGTGCCTCAGCTCAGACGTTAAGTTATGAAGTTTTTCTCGGCCTTTCATTAATGGGGATCGTTGCCCGAGCTGGCTCCTTTAACTTAATTGATATTGTTAATTCGCAAGCTGGATTATGGAATATTATTCCACAATTTTTCGGCTTTTTAACCTTTGTCATCGCGGGTGTTGCTGTTTGTCACCGGCATCCATTTGATCAACCAGAATCAGAACAAGAACTGGCCGATGGCTATCATATTGAATATTCTGGTATGAAATTTGGTCTGTTTTTCGTCGGCGAATATATCAGTATTGTTACCGTTTCTGCATTAATTGTGACCTTATTTTTCGGCGGCTGGCTTGGCCCATTTTTACCTGGCTTTATTTGGTTTGCATTAAAAACAGCTTTCTTCATGGTGATGTTTATTCTTGTTCGCGCCTCATTACCACGTCCGCGTTATGATCAAGTGATGGCTTTTGGTTGGAAAGTGTGTTTGCCATTGACGTTGATCAATCTGTTAGCAACCGCAGCAGTTATTCTATGCAACGCTTAATAAGGGAGGATTGAGCCATGACATTAAAAGAGTTAGTGGTTGGTTTGGCCACCCAGATACGTAGTATTTGTATGATCGGGCTACATGCTTTTCATAAACGTGAAACGAAAATGTACCCGGAGGAGACGGTTTATGTACCTCCTCGTTATCGCGGGCGTATTGTATTGACCCGAGATCCTGATGGTAAAGAACGTTGTGTGGCTTGTAATTTATGTGCGGCTGTTTGTCCGGTTGGCTGCATTTCATTACAAAAAGCGGAACAGCCAGATGGCCGTTGGTATCCAGAATTTTTCCAGATTAATTTTTCCCGTTGTATTTTCTGCGGCTTATGTGAAGAGGCTTGTCCGACTACCGCTATTCAACTAACGCCTGATTTTGAAATGGGGGAATATAAACGCCAAGATCTGGTCTATGAAAAACAAGATTTATTGATTTCAGGGCCAGGTAAATATCCAGATTATAATTTTTATCACAAAACGGGTATGGCGATTAGTGGTAAAGATAAAGGTGAAGCGGATAATGAAGCTAAGCCTATTAATGTTAAAGATTTGTTGCCATAAGGAGCGATGTTTATGGAATTTACATTTTATGTCGCTGGATTGGTGGCTATTTTGGCGACGCTTAGGGTAATAACACATACCAATCCAGTACATGCGCTGTTGTATCTGATCGTTTCTCTGTTAGCTTTATCGATCGTTTTCTTCTCGGTTGGTTCTTATTTTGCCGGTGCCTTAGAGATTATCGTCTATGCCGGGGCTATTATGGTGCTGTTTGTGTTTGTGGTCATGATGCTTAATTTAGGTAAATCAGTCGTTGATCAAGAGCGTGCCTGGCTACAACCAAAAGCATGGATTGGCCCAGCTATCCTTTCAGTGGTTTTACTTAGCGTTATTATCTATGCCATTGTTTCAATAAAACATAGCCAGATAAAAGGTCAGATGATTAGTGCTAAGGAGGTTGGGATGAGCTTATTTGGTCCTTACGTATTAGCCGTTGAACTGATTTCTTTACTGTTATTGGCGGGTCTTGTCGTGGCATTTCATATTGGACGTGAAAAGCGGCTTAACTCTCTGGATAGTCATGCGGATATGGAGGAACAAGTATGATCCTTCTGCAACACGGTTTAATTTTAGCGGCAATTTTATTCGTATTAGGTTTAAGTTGTCTGCTGATCCGGCGCAATCTTCTCTTTATGTTAATTGGATTAGAAATAATGATTAACTCAGCCGCATTGGCTTTTGTGGTGGCGGGTAGTTATTGGGGACAAGCAGATGGCCAAGTCATGTATATTCTAACGATTAGCTTGGCTGCCGCAGAAGCAAGTATAGGATTGGCGTTGTTATTGCAACTTCATCGTCATCGCCAGAACCTTAATATTGATGAAGTCAGTGAGATGCGCGGATGAATTTACTCTATTTAACCATTCTGCTGCCACTATTGGGATTTCTACTACTCGCATTCTCTCGCGGACGTTGGTCGGAAAATGTGTCCGCTATCATCGGGGTTGGTTCGGTAGGGTTGGCAGCACTGGTAACATTTTGGCTAGCGATTGATTTTTGCGCTAATAATGCTGACGGTGGTTATGCTTATCGTCAGACATTGTGGCACTGGATAGCAGTAGGCGACTTTAACATCCCAATTACACTGGTACTTGACGGTTTATCGTTAACCATGTTAGCAGTTGTGACAGGCGTCGGCTTTTTAATTCATCTATACGCTTCTTGGTATATGCGTGGTGAAGACGGTTATTCTCGTTTTTTTGCTTATACTAATTTGTTTATTGCCAGTATGGTTGTTTTAGTTTTGGCTGATAACATGATGCTAATGTACCTGGGTTGGGAAGGCGTCGGGTTATGTAGTTACTTGCTAATCGGTTTTTATTATACCAATCCAGAAAATGGCAAAGCAGCCATGAAGGCTTTTTTTGTCACGCGGATTGGAGATGTATTTTTAGCCATTGGCATGTTTATTCTGTATAACCAATTTGGCACCCTTAATTTCCATCAATTGAGCATACTGGTACCACAACAAATTAGTGCAGGCTCTTCGCTGATTAACTGGGCTACGCTAATGATCCTTGGCGGTGCAGTCGGTAAATCTGCTCAGTTGCCTTTGCAGACCTGGTTAGCCGATGCAATGGCGGGGCCAACTCCAGTATCTGCGCTTATTCATGCAGCAACAATGGTAACTGCTGGAGTTTATTTAATCGCTCGCACGCATAGCCTATTTTTGATGGCGCCGGAAATATTGCACTTAGTCGCTATTATTGGTGCAGTCACCCTAATATTGGCTGGATTTGCGGCCTTAGTACAAACAGATATCAAGCGCGTATTGGCTTATTCGACGATGAGTCAAATAGGTTATATGTTTTTAGCTTTAGGCGTTCAGGCTTGGGATGCGGCTATTTTTCATTTAATGACCCACGCTTTCTTTAAAGCTTTACTCTTTTTATCCGCTGGCTCAGTGATTGTAGCCTGTCACCATGAACAAAATATATTCAAGATGGGTGGCTTATGTAAAACGTTACCTTTTGTTTATGGTTGTTTTTTAATCGGCGGTGGCGCGCTAGCGGCAATACCACTAGTTACTGCCGGTTTTTATAGCAAAGACGATATCTTATGGGGAGCAGCCCTTCAAGGAGAAACAGTTTTACTCTGGGCTGGTATAGTTGGCGCATTTATGACCGCACTTTATACCTTCCGTATGATTTTTATTGTCTTCCATGGCAAAAAACAGACCTCAGCTCAAACTGTCGGTGGTATTAGTCATACTCTGCCGTTAGCGGTATTAGCAGTTTTATCTACGGTTATTGGTGCACAGATTGTTCAACCGTTAGCTGGCATATTTCCTGTCAATGAAACAATCAATGAGTCGGGTAAAGTTAGGCTGGAAATAATTTCAGCGATTGTTGCATTATTCGGGTTGGCAGTGGCGGTATTCCTCTATATAGGCAAACGTAAGGTTGTTAAATCAATTGCTAAAAGCGCAGCAGGGCGTTTCTTTACTGTTTGGTGGTATCAGGCTTGGGGATTTGACCAACTTTATAACCTTATTTTTGTAAAACCATTTAAAGCAATTGCTCAATTATTGGCAAATGATCCTGTCAATTCATTAATGAATATTCCCGCTGTGATGTCACGTTGGGGCAATAAAGGCTTAACGTTAAGCCAGAATGGGCAGATCCGTTGGTATTTGGCTTCTATGGGGTTAGGGGCAGTGTTGATGTTAGCACTGTTACTTCTGGTTTAATTAAGGGACACATTGCGCCATGCTATTACCTTGGCTAATACTTCTCCCCTTCATCGGTGGTGTCTTATGTTGGCTGTCCGAACGATTAAATAAATGGGCACCACGCTATTTGGCACTGCTTGTGATGGGGTTAACACTGCTCCTTTCTGTATTACTTTGGTTGCAGGGAAATTATTCGTTGCCTGATACGTTGGCATTACCCCAATGGCAGGCGATCTTTTTCATGCCATGGATCACGCCATTAGGTATTAATATTGTCCTAGCCATTGATGGTTTATCATTACTAATGATAGTGCTAACGGCTATTATGGGGATTTTTTCCATATTGAGTTCGTGGAGTGAAAATCAACCTAATCAGGGTGCTTATCACTTCCATTTGATGTGGATTTTAGCCGGCGTGATGGGAATTTTCATGGCGGTGGATCTGTTTTTGTTTTTTTTCTTCTGGGAAATGATGTTGATCCCGATGTATTTCCTAATTGCTAATTGGGGACATAAAGGTTCAGAAGAACGTGCACATGTTAATGCTGCAACTAAGTTTTTTATTTATACCCAAGCAAGTGGCTTGATTATGTTGCTGGCGATTGTGGCATTGGCATTGATTCATTATCAATCATCGGGTCATTGGTCATTTGCTTATCACGATCTGTTAAATACCAAAATGTCAGCGCTGACACAGTATTTATTGATGCTGGGGTTTTTTATTGCTTTTGCGGTAAAAATGCCTTTGGTACCTTTTCATGGATGGATGGCGGACGCGCAGGAACAATCCCCAACGGCCGGCTCCGTTGATATTTCAGGTATCATGCTGAAAACTGCCGCTTATGGTTTATTGCGTTTCACCTTACCGCTATTTCCTGAAGCATCGATTCAATTTACCCCTATCGCCATGACGTTAGGTGTGATCAGTATATTTTATGGTGCATGGTTAGCATTTAAACAGACAGATATCAAACGTCTGGTGGCTTATAGTAGTTTGTCGCATATGGGGTTTGTTACCGTCGCCATTTATGCAGGCTCCATCCTTGCTTACCAAGGAGCAGTGTTACAGATGATAGCCAATGGCTTATCAGGTGCGGCTTTGATCATTATCAGTGGTCAACTTTATGAACGTACCGGAACACGTGATATGCGCATGATGGGCGGACTATGGAAACGGATCATGTGGCTGCCTGCGCTATCACTATTTTTTGCGGTAGCAACCTTAGGAATGCCGGGTACTGGAAATTTTGTCGGTGAGTTTATGATCCTATTTGGTACTTTTGGCCAATTTAAATTGGTGACCATTATTATGGTATTCGGTGTGGTATTTGCATCTATTTATACACTTTGGATGATGCAACAAGTTTATTATGGTACTGCAAAATCGGAAAAAGCACTGCCTGCTTTAAATGGTCGCGAGGTGTTGGTTTTATTGACATTAGCACTGTTATTAGTGGTATTAGGTTTTTATCCGCAACCGGTGTTAGATACTTCAAAAAATGTGATGGAATCACTTCACAGTTTATATTCCATTTCATTTTCAACATTAAGGCCATAATTCGTCATGACCATAACTTTTGAACAATTGATCGCATTGTCACCACTTTTGATCGTTGGGCTATTAGTGGTGATTGTGATGTTATCCATTGCCTGGCAACGCCATCATTTAATCAATGTCACATTAACAATAACCGGTTTTATTATTGCCCTGCTATCTTGCTTGTTAATTGGAGATAGGTTGCCGATTGAAGTGACGCCATTAATCTATGTCGATAAATATTTACTTTTCTATAGCACACTGATTTTGATTGCTGGTATTGGCACAGCAATTTATGCCTATCGATGGCTTGCAGGGTATCCGGATAATAAAGAAGAGTTTTATTTATTACTAAGTATTGCGGTAACGGGCGGGATCCTGTTATCAATGGCTAATCATTTAGCAACCTTATTTATTGGTATTGAATTGATTTCATTGCCATTATTTGGTTTGGTTGGTTATGCCTTTACTCAGAAGCGTTCATTAGAAGCTAGCATTAAATATATGTTACTATCCGCCGCTGCTTCTGCATTTTTATTGTTCGGTATGGCATTACTTTATGCTGAATCAGGCAGTTTAGCCTTTGCCAAATTAGGTTCAAGCCTAAATGAGCATATTATTCACTATCCAGTCCTTATGGTTGGTTTAGGCATGATGTTGGTTGGTATTGGTTTTAAACTCTCTTTTGTCCCATTCCAGTTATGGACGCCGGATGTTTATCAAGGTGCGCCTGCACCAGTTGCGACATTTTTGGCAACTGCTAGCAAGATTGCTATTTTTGCGGTTTTAATGCGTCTACTGATGATATCACCCCTAGCAGAAAGTCAGGCATTATTGTCAGTACTCAGCGTTATTGCCATTGCTTCTATACTGTTTGGTAATTTGATGGCTATTTCACAACAGAGTATTAAGCGTCTGTTAGGCTACTCATCTATTGCCCATATGGGATATTTGCTACTACCGTTAATTGCTTTACAGACTGATAGTGTTGCAGCACAAATTACAGTGTCAATCTACTTTATTGGCTATTTATTCGCTAGTTTAGGGGCTTTTGGCGTGGTAAGTATTCTATCTAGTCCTTATTGTGGCGATGATAAAGACGATATTAGTGCTTATCGGGGATTATATTGGCGCCAACCGGTTCTAGCGATTATTTTGACTATCATGATGTTGTCGTTAGCTGGCATACCGATTACTTTAGGTTTTATTGGTAAATTTTATCTCATCATTAGCGCTATCAATGCCGAGCTGTGGTGGCTAACGGCTGCCGTTATTGTCGGTAGTGCGATGGGTTTATACTATTATTTACGTTTTATGGCCAGTCTATATAGCCGTCAGCCAGTAACAAATAATCAATCTGACAAACAGTCAAATGTTAATTTAGCAACTTTATTTGCGCTTTTGTGTGCTGTTATTACAATTTTATTGGGAATATGGCCACAACCATTGTTTGAGATTGCGGTTGCTGCCTTGGCGGCATAAATATCAGTATACGTTAATAACCCAGCGCTAATATTGATAGGACGTGAGATATTTAAACGGGAAACGTGCGATAAATGTGGATCTACCTGGGACAAACTGGATCTATCTGGGACAAGTCAGGGTGATTCAGTTACACATAGTGAAACAGGAATCATCACTCAAATTAATCGATTCTTGAAATCATGTTGCTGCTTGAAGTCGTATCCAGTTCAGTCGGTAGAAGAGCATGATGGCTTTGCTTCTCTTCTCCTGATGTCTATTCTGGTAATTTGATCTGCAGGGATGTAAGTGGCAAGAGCGCCGTAGTCCTGATGAATAACATCCCCATACTCTACCCACTCATCGCTATTTGCCGAACTTCTATGCGTGACATAGAGAATGACATCGCCGTTATTACCCAGTGTAAAAGGCCCATTTGGAAGTCCCTCGAAGCGTCCAGGCAATCGTGACAGCAAGCCCGAACCATCCTTTAGTACCACAAATAATTCGGTCACCCGATAATCCGTCAGGCCAAACATTTGTTGCCAGGCAGCGTGGGTACCATCAGACCACGAGATATTATGCTTCCGGAGAAACGCGTACAACCGTTTACGCCCATATTTACGCCACGATGCACCCAGGGTCAATGCCAATAACACTGGCAATAACGTTGCCGTGTAAGCATTGACGCCATACCATAGTGTCACGTGGTATATTGCTGTCGGCAACAGGCTAAAAATCAGTGTGGAGAAGAGAATATCAATGGGTTTATGGTGTTCTTTCAGACCGACATTGGCAATAAAATAACCGATGTAGCCAGAGGCCAGTGTTACCAGAGTTGCCCAAGGCAGATCCAACAGCGATGCATCTATCATTCAGTCCTCCTTCGCCCCGTGTTGCCAGGGCTCATTAGTGCTTTCTCGCGGAACAGGTGGCAGCGGCATCCAGTGAGTAACTCCATGGACATCATTGTAGAAATCACCGTCATCCCACTCCCTTCTTTGGCTCAGAAAGCAGACCTTCATATCCCCATAGCTACAGTAAACTAGCACCCATTGTTCAGGAGCTGGAAGTTGATTTTGACAAGAGATCCAACCATCAGCTGATGAATCGAGCATATGAAATATCCTTCTATTGTCTGGTTAGCATTAACCCAATACTCACTATCTGGTGTATAGGTTATGTTTTTCTCTCCGACGTTTCACTGCGTGAAACAAGAAATAGTCATCGAGGCGGCTTATCTTCATCTTCAAACAGATTGCCCTGGATGCGGGCCAGTTCTTCTTTTTTTACCCGTTTGACCACCGAATAAATCCACTGTAGCGAGACTTTGTATTTACGCGCCAGCGCGTGGTGGTTATGGCCGTTGAAATCGGCAAATATCTCCCGGTCACGCTGGCTGACTTTCCATATCAGCCCCATCGGGAAATAGACATTTTGCCCGCCCCATACCGCCATCATTTGACTGGCGACGGCATCGCCTATCTGGCTGGCAACGGCGGGGTCAACGTCGAAAATCTGCCTGACGGTCTGCGCCGTGTGTTCAGCCAGCTCAACCAGTAACTCTGGCCCTTTGCTACGAAAGGTATTCTCTAGCATGATGTTGTCCTTGCCACGCGCTTCTGCCACTGCTTGAGTTTCTCGATAACCTGGCTGGCCTGTTGGCTATCCAGCCAGTAAGGCGAATCACAGCCGGTTTCCCGTTTAACAAAATGGGCAAGGGCTATTGCTGAGGCATCACAGACAATGCCCTTGTGGGCCATAGCCAGCCACAGGGCTTGCATTTTTTGGAGTTGCGGACGGTCAGTCTGCTTTTTTGTATTGGCGTGATGGGGTTGGATACGGAAGCCTTTGGCTTTCAGGGCGTTTAACACCTGAGCCAGTTGACTGATACTCAGGACTTTTGCCGATGTTTCCCCCGTTAGCCTGTGCAGCATCTGACGGTAAGTCGTGTCGTCCAGCTTGAGATTGTGGGCGGCAATATGGATTAACTGCAGGTATTTTTGTCGGGTCATCGGGGTTGTCCTTTATCGTCGTGGTCGGGGTCAAGATTCCTTATGCCATGAATAAAAAAATAATCCTTCGGGCTTTGAAGGATTATAAAATGAATATAGTTATTATACAATTGAATGAATTTTACGCCTATTTTCTGCTATGACTTCTTCACGAAAATCGCCTTGGCATCCATATCCTTGACCGTTTTAAAGTTTTCTGTGAACTGTTTGGCGGCCTGTTGACAGGCGGTTGCCGTGTCAAACTCCTGTGTATGCAGCGTGGAAAAAGCATTACCGGCATAGGGACTGGCGTATAGGGCTAAAATTAATATCCACATGATAATTTATCCTCTTTCACTGAATTAAGGTCGGGTGTTCAATAAAACAAAGACTGACCGCAATGCACAGCAGGAAACCGGCGAAGAGGCGGTTTTGTTGTTTACGGGTTTCTGGCGATTGAAAATAAGGCCGCAAGCGGGCGGCAATGAGTGCGTAGAGCGTCATCATCAGCGCATCGACCATCACCATCGTCAAGGTCATGAGGGTTATTTGTGGCCCTAATGGTTGGGCCGTATTAAGAAAGACCGGTAGTGTGGCAAGCAGGAAAGCGAGCGCTTTGGCGTTGGTGATATCGGTCAGAAAACCCCAGCAGAACCGTTGTGCGCTGCCGGTCAATGCTGCAACAGCGTAGGCATCCAGGATGACCGGTGCGCGCCAAGTTCGGTAGGCAGCAAACAGCAACCAAAGTACACTAATGCATTTCAGCAGCAGCCAGGCGGCCGCTGAAGCGCGCAACGCTTCTGTGCTCAGTGCCACAATGGGCACCATCAAGGCTAATGCCGTGGCCTGACCGGCAATCAGCGGCAGTGTCTTGCGCCATCCCCGCTGGAAGGAATGGTTAAGGGTGAGGATAGCGCCTGCCCCCGGTAATACTGCACTCAGCAAGACACCGCCCAGAAAAACTAACCAAAAGTCAATATTCATTGTTTATTTCCTTCGTGCGTTTGATGACAGGGTGGGATTGGTGTTGAGGTCGTCTTTGCCGTCATACCCGTTAAGGGATGAATATCCCAGTTAAGTACCCAGGCACCATATTGCTGTCCGCAATGGGGGCAGGCCAGGATGAGGTCAATCCCCCACTCGCCGCTTTCCGGTTGTTGAGTAATCTCTGCCTGGGCAGGATTCAGCTGGCGGGTTGCCTGATGGCAGCTAATGCAGGTAATACTCATAACGTGTTTTCCTTATCTAAGGTGACGATGAGTTCGGCCAATATCTCGAAGGCATTTTGAAATTCACAATACGCGGCGGCAGAATGGTCTGCCTGCAGGTGATGCATGGCGCGGTTAAGGCGTTTTTCAATCTGACGGCGCAGATGTTTTATTTCCTGATAGCTCATGAGGTCACCTCCTGCTCGAAGGGGGTAATAATGAAATCCTCAAGCTGGTTGCGAAACGTAATGCCGGGAATATTCAGTCGCTGGATGGTGTCCTGATTTTTTAGCAGGGCATTTTTATCCACCTGTGCCTTGCGAATAATGCAGTCGGTCTGTTCGTGTTCTTCCAGCGCCTGCAGGATATCCTCCATTCCTTTTAGCGAAACGGAGGGTGGGCGGTTACGCCATGACACCTCGCCGGTTATCAGGTTGGCGGTTTTGGTTTTGCCGTTTTCGGTCAGTGCTTCACGGTTTGCTTCACACCAGGTCTGTATTCCTTTTTGCAACAGGGTGATGCTGGCTTTCATGGCCTCAATATCAGCAGCATGAGCATGGGTTAATTTCGCAATTTCATCATTAATCTGCGTCTCCAGCCGGGTGATTTCCCGCTGGGTATCGCCCAGCTCTTTAATATCGCTTATCACCTGCTCACGGGTTTGCGGCGTGCGGAGAGTCGCCGCGGATTTAATCCGCGTTTTTTTCTTGGTCATGTTTTTTACCTGTTAATTAAAAGTAGTGAGAATTAAACGCGCTCGAAAATAATGCCTTCAAATGCGTCGCTGTATTCGTAACAATCATCAACATTCAGGTGATATCGGGGCACGATCTCTCCAAAATGCCCGTGCAGATGATTACCTCGTGAGATTGCTTGTTCACATGGGCGTCCGATGGTGGCAAGCGCGTGATGACTTGTTGTCCCGTCCGCTCAAATCCCGTATCCCTGGTGTTTATGTTGAAGGCATGTCTGATCATGTTAGTCTCCGACTTCTGAAGCAGATGCTGTATCGCGGACGTGCTCCGTATACAACCTGTGATTGAGTTGACCAAGTTGGCTAGTTGCCGGAGAAATGGATGTAGGTAGATTGAAATGCCGACGCACCATTTCCAGTACGTTATCTGCTGAAATCACACCATCCTCATACGCCATCATGGCAAACACCATCCACTCTAGGCCGTTCACTTTGCTAAGCGCATCTTTACGTTCCTGCTGTGCGATATCACGCAGTCCGTTGATTTGAGCGACCAGTTTGGCCTTGTCAATATAGGAGGAATGCTGATGCGTTAACCGTGCTCTTTCATCATTAATGCGCGTCTCCAGTCGGGTGATTTCCCGCTGGGTATCGCCCAGTTCTTTAATATCGCTTATCACCTGCTCCCGGGTTTGCGGCTTGCGGGCACCCGCCGCGGCTTTAATCCGCGTTTTTTTCTTGGTCATGTTTTTTACCTGTTAATTAAAAGTAGTGGAAATTAAACGCGCTCGAAAATAATGTCTTCAAGGGCGTCGCTGTGTTGAATATGCTCAAATAAATTCATGTTGTATCGGGCCGCTAATTCACCAAGACGCTGGTCCTGTTCATTAACATCACGGCAGTTTTCGCAAATCGATAAATAGGTTTCATAGTCCTGTTCGGTAATATCCACGGTTTTTACCAGATAAACCGATTGGCGAGCGGTAATACGGACGGGGCGTGTTTTCATGATTAACGTACCTCCCAGGTGATTCGGCAGTTATCTTGCAGGAACTGGTATTTTTCCCAGCGACCCTGATGGTCGGTACCCAGGGCATAGCGAACGGCATGCCCTTTTTTATGTAAGGCATCACACCGTCGGTCATGCAGCAGGGTAATGGTCGGACGGCTATAGCCATCAACGGTAAACTGACTGACGGTAAAACCTTCCTGGCTGAGGTTGTCCATCACCAACAAGCATTGCCTGAACTGCTGCTGGATGGCCTGGTAGGTCATCGCTGACGGGTTTTTAATGGTCACGGCGGGGTTCAGCATAAAAGCCTCCTTTAATGCACACTGTGAATAATATTGGCGTCGATAACCGGAATGGCGTTTTGCGCGGCCAGGTTCATGGCGGCGGTCACCAGATTGCCGATAGCCAGGGGATAAAGCAGGCTGACTGTCGTTCTCTGGTGGGATGTGGCGCTTTGCCCCCCTCTTTGATAACTCAGACGTTGGCGTATCGCCTTGATTGCCTCCAGGGTGATAACCTTGTTCATGTCTGCGCCTATCCGTTTGAACTTGAAGGCAAGAAAGTCCGTCAGGTGGTCATCCAGTGGCGGCAGGTCAATCACCTCGCAACGCTGTACCACTTCCCTGACGTCTGACAACCGTTCGGATAACTTATCGCCCAGTTCAGGCTGGCCCAGTAGAATGATGGAAAGTAGCTTTTTATGGCCATCATCCAGTTCAAAGAAACGCTTAAGGTGCTTTAAGGTCGGGATGGGCAGGCAATGGGCCTCTTCAATCACCAGCACATGGCGGTAACCGGTGCGGCTGCTGTCTTTTAATAGCTTGTGCAACTGGCGAAAACGGGCCTCTGGCGACCGTTTGAGTTTTTCCAATGGTGCCAGGGTGTGGACAATGGCCTCGGCGAGACTGGCCGCTTTCAGGGTTTTTCCCTGATGGTCGTTGTCTTCCATGGCCAGTACGTAAGGCTCTATCACCACCACAGGGCTATTTTCTTTGTTGATACGGTCAATCAGGTCACGGCGCAGGGTACTTTTTCCTGCGCCGGATTCACCGATAACGGCGATAAAGCCCCCAAACAGGGCGGTCTGGTACAACGCTTCGCGAGCATAACTGCTGTCAGGGGTTAAAAAAACGTCATCCGCACTTTGCACCGCATAGTCATCAAACGGAGCGCGAAATAACCCAAAATGCTTTTTGGTGGCAGGCAGTAATACCTGTTTTTTCAGTAACATGCTGTCCTCCTCATCTAATTCAGGGCGTTGGTCATGGCGAATGCCGCCTGTCTCGTTAAAGCAATCCCTTTCATTCACCCCCTGGTCGCCTAACCAGCACTGAATGCGCGCCTTGAGGGTGGGTATATCCTGTTTGGGCCACTGGTTGTGGTTGACTATCTGCGCCAGCGTGGCTTCAGACACCTCAAGCGCACGGGCCAGTGCCGCCTGGGTCAGTTTGTGCTGTTGTAACAGGGTTTTCAGTTTCAGCATGATGGCCTCCCGTTAACCGTGACTGGCGAGGCTAACCACCACATCGGTGGACTGGGCCATCAGTTCATCACCCAGTGCRTCGACCTGGTMGGCRGGGATGCCGTCMGGGAAGCGTTGKGTKAGYGTGGTGTAAAAYTCACTGCGCCAGGTCTTGCCCGCCGCCTGAAAACGYGCCCGCAGACGTTGCACCACCACGACCGGGTTTAAGCGTTCTTCAAAAYGCGGGGCGCAGACCGTCGAGGCCTGRCCCGGTTTTGGCAGGTAAATCGGTGGGGTATCGCGCTCATTGTCCAGATAAGGGTTAAAGCGACCSCCCAGTGGTAGCGCATTGGCTTTTTGCGCGGCAGCAGTTTCYCCCGGCGTGGTGGTGCCATACATCGCCTGCYCGACTTCCGYCAGATGGTGTTGCGCAGGGGTGTRCGGTAATGCCTTGAAMGATTCGCCGAGTGTTGGTGCGTTGAGGGGAAAACCGTAATCGTCTTTCACCACTTCCGGCACCCGGTAAAAGACTTCCWGTCCATCCTCATTAATCATRACYACCTGCGCTTCASTGTCRCGCCAGGGGTTACGCACTATCTGTAGCCAATCGTTATTACAAACACCCGGTACACCCCGAACGTCATATTGTTTGCCGTTAAACGACACRCGAAGRTAAGTGTCAACCTTACGGCTTTCCGGYAGACTGACGGCCAGKTCACGGCASACCTCCACCGACGGCGCTTTGATTAACTGCTGCGGGGTAATGCGTAACCAGCAGTCGGTGCGGGTCATGCCCGTACGGCGATGCAGCGCGGTGCGGTTGTACTTTTTACGCCACTTACCGACCAGCTGGTTGAGTTCATCAATATGATTGACTTGCACAAACCGCAGGCCGGATTCAAAATCGCGCTCCAGAATGTCGTGCGCCTTTTCCACTGAGCCGGTGGCGCGCGCATTGCGGGCTTTATGGGCGATAAGTTGAATACCTAGGGTTTTACACAGGTTACGCATCGTGTATGAGACCAGGGCGCAACCGGGGTCGGTATAAAGGATACGCGGTACGCCATGCAGTACGTCGGCCCCACCGCGTTCTTGCATGGCATTAATCAGCACATCGGTAAAGTTTTGTGCGGTTTCGCCGCCGAAGCGGTACTCGGCGTAAATCCAGCCACTGGTATGGTCGGTCAGTTCAAATGACCAGACGCGGTCATTAACAATACGGGCCAGATTTTTGGGCTTGTTCTTGTTAAATTCCGCCTCTTTCATCATGCGCAGGCCGCTATCGCGCGTGGTGCGACCTTTGKCGGGATTTTTCAGGTAATARAGCACACACAGCGACGCATCCAGYTGCCAGGCATGATTGGGATGGCTGGTTTTTAGCTGAACACACGGRGMRGGTGCCCGTAACTGATTAGGGTGCARRYGATAGTGGTACAATGCCCGGCTGATGGCATCMACCGACARGGCGAACCACTYRCCGGTYTCRTTATCAATATACCCGGCATYAATCAGGTTATTGGCYCGCAGGTCGTTAACCGTCTTTCGCAGACTGTAGAGGCGYTTGCCATTCTTACGTTCTGCTTCCATGATAACGCCCGATATYARCAGRGCTTCSTSACGCGTCAGGGCRCTGGTRCCATAATCYACCCGCTGCTTGCGCGGCGCTTTATAGCTCACCTGCTTGACTTTTCGCAGCAGCGTCGCCCTGGAAATGCCAAGCGCCTGGCAACCTGTCTGATAAACCGCGTCTTTACCGCCATGCCCGGCTTTTTCGGCTGCCTGAGCAATCGCCAGTACGCGTTCGGTCAGAGGCTGTCGCAAAAGCTCATGTTATCGATTAAAATTTGCTTTATTCGTTTTAAACGCAGATCTTTTATGACCGTATTTACTCGCAAACTGGAATCGCCTTCTCACACCAAACGTAAGTTTGTCAAAGCGCAAAATCTACCTATCTTGGAGGGTTCTGTTTCCCTTTGCGATTATCTCAAGCAAATTGGTGAACGTAGGGCATTTATTGTCACAGAGATTTTGGATG
>NZ_NHNG01000607.1:0-1464 GCF_002287155.1 Arsenophonus sp. ENCA | reverse complement strand
AAATTCGTCAAGGTATAATTGATTTGGCTTATCATTAGATACTGGCAGTAATTTAAGCGGCTTGGTTTCATTTGTAACACTCTACAGAATTTTTATTCTATTTTATGTGAAATTTGCGTAAGTCCTAACTATGTAATCAATACGGCCGTTTTTGGCTGTAAATTTGAAAACAGTCACCCAACCGTAGCCTCGTAAGTGTATTGGAGTTCCTTCTTCTGAGATGTCTAACTTGTTCAGTTGTTTATTATGGTTAACAATCCTGTTTTTCCTCAGCGTGGTTACTCAGACCCAACCATGAGAGCGAATTGATTTCAGATTATCTAGGCCACGAGTTTCGCACCAATAAAAAAACGCTCTATTTTTAAGTTTAATTCAGCATGATATATAAATAGTCAAAACCTTATAAATCAAATACAACTTATTGTAATTTAAGAAAATTTATGTTTTTTAGTAACTTGCAGATTAATCATTGCTTTTAAGCCATTTTTAGAATTTTATATGCCTGTGCGAAACTCGTGTACTTTTACAGGTTTTTTCTCTTCCTGAGCCAGTGCCTTTTTTACCTTCAGCAATAATGTTCCCACCACTCGGTTTGCGAGAAAACCAAAGTACCGCACCATCCGAAAGTGTTTCTCCGGGATATGTTTAATCAGTCCACGAGTTTCGCACCAATAAAAAAACGCTCTATTTTTAAGTTTAATTCAGCATGATATATAAATAGTCAAAACCTTATAAATCAAATACAACTTATTGTAATTTAAGAAAATTTATGTTTTTTAGTAACTTGCAGATTAATCATTGCTTTTAAGCCATTTTTAGAATTTTATATGCCTGTGCGAAACTCGTGCAAGAGTAAAAATGGCAGTTTTAAGGTACTGCCGATGATAACATTGGAGATCAGAGTGGAAATTTCTGTTTTACATCGCCAGGGTATGTCTATACGTGCGATTGCTCGACGGCTTTCATGCTCAAGAGTAACCGTGAGGCGATATCTTCGTAGCACTGAAGCGGCGGCGAATATGCGTTATAAATCGAGAGCGCCTAGACCCGGTAAGTTGGAGCCCTTCAAGGTATATATTCTCCAACGCGTAGAGGCGGCTAGACCTGATTGGATACCGGCCTGCGTATTGCTACGGGAGATCCGTGAACAAGGGTACACAGGCAGCTATAGCTTGCTGACCGCTTTTCTTCATCCTATCACGAGTTTCGCAGTCTCTAAAAAAGAAGTATAAATTTAAAAACAAGAAAAAATCAGGATGTTCATATTTTGTCCGGTTATCCATGCATTAAAGATATCTATAAAATATTCTTGCAAGTAAGCAGTGTAAGATACTCTAGTTTGGCGTTATCAGAAGTCAGCCCATCGCCTTTATCTCATGACACGGTTAGCCGATGGTTAAAAAGTAGATGTTTCCGCCCTAAAGACCTATGGCGATTAGTTGAACCTTCTATAGACAAAAAAAG
>NZ_NHNG01000288.1:0-4182 GCF_002287155.1 Arsenophonus sp. ENCA | reverse complement strand
GTAAGATGTTCGTGAAAGCACCATGCGGCTCGTTCTCTGTAAGAATAATCAGTCGCTTTCCCGCCTCCAGCATGGCTTCGGCACTCTGTGCCATATAGAAGCGTGCTTCATGCACAATGCGCTCGCGTTCATAGGGCAGTCCATCCCCAAAGCGTGCCATTACCTCCTGTTGCGCGCTGTTTTCTGTATTTTTTTCAGGGTATGCAATTGCCCCCCCCCCATCCCGCAATCGTGATATTGTCCGCTGTATTCACAGACAGGGCAGTTGCGGTTTTTTTCTTTGCCATACAGCTCTCCTTTCAGGCCGATAACAGCCAGTGGTTTTTCATTGTGATAAAGAATATACAAAAACAAACGAAAAGGACTTTACATYATTTTGYATRTYAWTGTATATTTATTTTTAACTTTTYATRACGGAGATAACACCATGTCACTRCAACACCCCGCCGACTTTAAGCGCAATTTTTATGACCGAGTCTATCAGGACTACCCGACGGTGGCGGCGTGGGCACGCCAATCCGGCTTCAAACCCTATCAGGTTTACATGTTGCTTGATGGCTCYTGCCARGGCTGGCGCGGRGAAGSSCGCAAAATTARACAGGCKATTGAACAGATAATGGGCTYCCCCATGCCATCGGGCAAAAAGCGCCATAAAAAATAACATTCGCCCGTTTCACTGAMGGTATCACAATTTCCATTAATGAAAAAGAGGCATCCGATGAAAAACACCTTATTACTGCACCCTTCTTCACGCACACGGCRAGCGCTACGTATTTTGAAAGCCATGAAAGGGCATTACCGCGACGGTCTGTCCAATAAAGCCCTGGCAGAGCTTATTAAAGACTCTCCGGCCAATATCAGTCGTACCCTGCCGTTTTTACTGGAAGAAGGGATGATTGAGCGGCGCTTCAACGGGAATTACGCCCTGAGCGAACAGTTGATAGAGATTGCCCTGGCCTTTTTTGATGAAACGGAACGGGCACAGATCAAGATGGCAGAAAGACGGAGTCGCTGCTTAACCTCACCGTCAAAACTGTAAGAGGAAAAAAACAATGGGTAGAAAAGCATTACCGATGCCGGCTGACATTGCCCCCGAACAGCCCTTGGCTCCGGATTTAATGACCAATCTTAATGCGCTGGCTGAACATCAGCAGGCCATTATGGACAAGTACGGTGAGGGACTGCCCTATGAACGCGAGCGCATTGTGCATGAAGCGCGCTTCTATATGGCGCAGAGTGCCGAAGCCATGCTGGAGGCGGGGAAACGGCTGATTATTCTGAAAGAGAATGAACCGCATGGGGAATTTACAAAAGTTATCACTAATCAATTGGGTCTCAACTATGGCACAGCCGCTAGAATCATGCAGGCAACAATCAAATACATGAATCCAAAGTTGGCACCAAACCTCTCAACGTTTTTAGATTTGGGAAAATCTAAACTCTATGAATTGATGTTAGAAGACGATGACGATCTAGCCGAACTCGCCGAAGGCGSTGCGTCAGGCGCAGGCCCTGTTGGCGAGATGGGTCCGTTGGCAGCCGAGTGAGCTGGATGCGCTGACAGTGGTGGAATTTGAAGACTATTTACAGGAAGCCGCGGCGCAAATCCGGCAGGAAGTTAGGCAAAACGGTGATCGTTAATCAACGGTAACAAAAGCAGGGGGCGCGGTGTCGAGCACATTTTCGATTGGGGTAGTGATTAAAGGGGCGGTAGCCGGTGCTTTTCGCTCGGCGATGGGCGACTCCCGACATAGCCTCAATCACTTAAGTGAAACCACCCGTCGCCTGCAATCTCGCCAGCAGCAACTGACCCAGGCGGTAACCCGCTACGGTCAGTTGGGTGGGCAGGCCGCCCGTAGCCTCAATAGCGAGCTGGGTCGGGTGGGCCAGACRCTTTCCCGTCTCGAGCAACAGCATCGCCAGTTACATCGCACAATGATGGCCAGTCAGATTGCCGGGCAACAACGSCACGCCCTGATGGGGCAAGGGCTGGCGTTAGGGGCSACCACGGCRGCMGCGGTGGGYGCGGTCGCGCCGTCTGTYAARCARTCGATGACCTTTCAGGATAATCTGGTCGACATGGGGATCACYGCCGGTTACGACGGTGCCACCCAGGCMGCRCTGGGTAASGATATCCGCGCCTGGAGTCAGCAGTACAACCAGACCCAGGMYGATTTACAGGCCGCAACCAGYKCACTYATCGGTAACAATATTGACMRYCTGGACGATATTCGTGCCTACCTGCCRCACATCGCCCGAGGCGCAACCGCTACCCGCACCKCCGCTGAACTCTGGGCGCMGGCGGCGGTGACCACCCAACAGTCACTGGSCATTGCSGCGAAAGATTTTGCCGCGGTACAGAACATYATGGCGCAAGGGGGCAARGCMGGRTCATTTGAAATCGCTGACCAGGTGAAGTGGTTGCCGGAGCTGGCCCCACAAATGGCCAACGTGGCCCAGGGTAAAGCGGCGGTGGCCGAGATAGTCGCCGCCTTGCAGGTGGCAAAAATAGGCGCGGGGAGTACGGATAAAGCCGCGAACAATTTCAATAACTTTCTGGAAAAACTGTACGCCCCTGAAACTAAAAAACGTTTTGGTGATGTCGGTATCGATATTGAAAAATCACTCATGCAGCAAAAAGCGCACGGGATATCGCCGATTGAAGGGATGATGAATACCCTGCAAAGCTATCTGGCGCAGAAGAGTCCCGAGGCGCTGGCACAATTTAAATCGGCGATGGCGCTGCAGGACGATACCGCGCGCGATAAGGCGTTATTGGCCCTGCAGCAGAACTTTGGCTTAGGTGAACTGTTTGCTGATATGCAGGTGATGGCCTTTGTTCGTCCGATGCTAGCCAATATGGACAAGTACCGGCACATCCGCGCACAAGCCCTGGCGGCCGCGGACAAGGATGTATTAGCCGGTGACTATAAAAAACGTCTTGAATCACCGATTGAGCAGATGAAAAAGCTGGGTATCGCCAGTCAGGATTTGTCGCTGAGTCTCGGTGATGCCCTCAAACCGGCGGTAGGGAGTTTAGCCGTGATGGTACTCCCTTATGTGCGCGCCGCCAATGCCTGGGTCAAAACTCACCCTCAACTGATTAGCGGTATCGCCAAAACCGTGGGCGGTCTTCTGCTGTTTAAGGGCGCACTGCTGGCTGTTCGTCTGGCACTTAATCTGCTGGGTTCACCGATACGCCTGCTGTGGGGTGGGTTTACCCGGCTGCGTACCGGTTGGTTATTACTCAGCACCGCCTTTGGCATGGGGGGGCGCTTAAGCCGACTCGCAGATACCGTCTTTCTTATCATGATACAAGAGCTATATTCTCATCGAAGGGGATGCCAGATTTTAAGACACCATAAGCTAATTGGAGTAATTTTCGCATTGCCGCACAGATGCCTACTTTACCTCCTTTGTGACGTGATACGAGCCGCTGCCACTGTGCTTTTATTATAGGGTTACAGGAAATGGCAGATAAAGCCGGCATGTATAATGCTTTTCTGAGCTCTGTATGACCTCGTTTTGATAGGCGACTACGTCCTTTAAATAAACCAGACTCATGCAGTTTTGGGTTAAGACCAACATAGGCCACGACTTCTTTACTGTTGCTAAATTTTGACATATTACCGATATAAGCCAGTAAACTCGCACTCAGTATTTCACCAATTCCAGGTATGCTTTCCAGCAACGCTTTGTTTTTCTTTAAATCAGGATCGCTATTAATATGATTTCTTATTTTTTCTTTTGTGGTCTGTATTTGTTGTTTTAATACATCAATGATTTCAATCAGCGAGGATTGAACGATAGCATCAGCGACTGATTGTCGATTTTCATGCATTCTCTTCACTTTCTCTAAATTACACGAGTTTCGCACCAATAAAAAAACGCTCTATTTTTAAGTTTAATTCAGCATGATATATAAATAGTCAAAACCTTATAAATCAAATACAACTTATTGTAATTTAAGAAAATTTATGTTTTTTAGTAACTTGCAGATTAATCATTGCTTTTAAGCCATTTTTAGAATTTTATATGCCTGTGCGAAACTCGTGTATGATTTAGACAAATGGTTAGAGCAATATAATAACCAGTGTACTCATCAAGGAAAAATGTGTTGTGGCCGCACCCCTTTGGCAACTTTACAGGATGGAAAACAACTTTGGAGAGCGAAAGATTTAA
>NZ_NHNG01000321.1:0-1472 GCF_002287155.1 Arsenophonus sp. ENCA | reverse complement strand
AGCGTGGAAAGGGATTCTCAACTGCCTATAAACCATCTGTTCTAGTCAACTCTGGACGCATTATTGTTGCCCAGACTGTCGATCCATCCAGTGAAACAAAGGTTATACCAGATTTATTAGCACAGAGCTTCAATTTATCGGGATATACCCCAAACAAATTGTTCACGAGTTTCGCACAGGCATATAAAATTCTAAAAATGGCTTAAAAGCAATGATTAATCTGCAAGTTACTAAAAAACATAAATTTTCTTAAATTACAATAAGTTGTATTTGATTTATAAGGTTTTGACTATTTATATATCATGCTGAATTAAACTTAAAAATAGAGCGTTTTTTTATTGGTGCGAAACTCGTGTTAGAGAAAATCCACAGTGAAAAATCGGCGTTTTCTTTGATATGTAATTTGCCCGCTAATTTCAGGGAATCGCCCACCGTTTGGCAGTTCCATTTTTTACCGCTTTTTTGTAGTGAAAATGGCTACATGGGCACTTTCTTCCATGCTCATGAGTTCCTGTTTTTGTCGCCGTTGGAGTATGTCGATGGCATTCAACCTTATTTTTGTAATTTTCGAGTGACCGTGCTCCCTATAATTTCCGGTTATATTCCGCTTCCTCGCCTGTTCGCTCGCGTTGCTCGGTCACAGGCTGCGTCGAGCGGTGGGGGTCAAGGAAGCAGCCTAGCGGCTGCAAATCGATATCGGGTAGAATGGTGGTACCTTGAACTTCTGGAAATCATATAAAATTACCCCCGTGCTTTCTGAATTCACTCCTCGCCCTCTAAGAGGCTGTCGCAAAAGCTCATGTTATCGATTAAAATTTGCTTTATTCGTTTTAAACGCAGATCTTTTATGACCGTATTTACTCGCAAACTGGAATCGCCTTCTCACACCAAACGTAAGTTTGTCAAAGCGCAAAATCTACCTATCTTGGAGGGTTCTGTTTCCCTTTGCGATTATCTCAAGCAAATTGGTGAACGTAGGGCATTTATTGTCACAGAGATTTTGGATGAACAAGACTGGGTACCTTTCGAACGCTGTTATTCTTCAACAGGTAGAGCGCCGTATTCTCCTCGTTCAATGATGGGAATTTTGCTTTATGGGATCATGAAAGGGCATAGTTCGCTCAGAGCACTTGAAAATCTGGCGCGTTTAGATTTGGGATGTATTTTTGTCAGCCATGGCGTGACACCTGATCATGCCAGCCTTGGACGTTTCATTTATCAACATCAGACTGTCCTGACGGGCAGTTTTTTTAAAGAACTTACATTATCCGTTTTTCTTCAAACTAGTTGCTGAATAGAGACTTGCATTTTTTGTCACGCTATTGAGAATAAAAAGAGGTTTAACTTAGAGAATAAAGGTTTGAAATGATCAACAAAGAGCGGCTGTTACGAGATAATCGTTTATGTAAAGCAATCATTGGATTATCAGTCGAAGAATTGAAAAATTTAGCCGCTGAATTTTCAGCTTGTTA
>NZ_NHNG01000674.1:0-1898 GCF_002287155.1 Arsenophonus sp. ENCA | reverse complement strand
CGCAAGCCATCACCGTCAAACAGCTTGGAGACCATCGTTACGCCTACACCGTAACAGAGCCGTACAGCGGCAAATCGAGAAGTTACCTTCAACATGAGGTGCTGCATCTCAGATACGCCACTGACGACGGATTTATGGGGCGTTCACCGATTACCCAATGCAGAGAAACGCTAGGGCTTGGACTGGCTCAACAGCGCCACGGATCCAGCATTATGCGCGATGGCATGATGGCAGCGGGGATTATCAAGTCTAAAGACTGGCTAGACGGTGTGAAAGGTGTCAAGGCACTTGAAGCACTCGAGCGCTACAAAGGGGCGCGGAATGCTGGCAAAACACCGATTCTTGAAGGTGAGATGCAGTACGAAAAACTGGGAATGAGCAATCAGGATGCGGAAGGCCCATTCCCAGTCGAAACGCAACAAACCCATAAAACGTTATGCAGCCATTAGATGAGCTAAAAATACTTCATTTGGAGAAAAATAGCCCAACGATTTTCGTCCCCGAGTATTAAGTATGTGCTCAAGTTCTGCAATCTCGTTGTCCGTGACTGAGTTGAAGTCCGTTCCTTTTGGGTAAAAACGGCGGATAAGTCCGTTACTGTGTTCATTTAAACCACGCTCCCATGAGTGATAAGGCCTGGCAAAGAAGACATTAGCACCGGTGATCTCAGTTATCTGTTTATGCATGGAGAACTCAGAACCGTTATCGGCCGTCAAAGTTTTAAAGTCACAGAAGGTATTTGCTACAATGTCACGGAAAGCATCTACAAGAGTATTAGCGCGTTTATTCGGTAACTTGCGGATAATAATCTGCTTGGTAGCTTTATCCGCTAGAGTCAGTAAGACACGAGTTTCGCACAGGCATATAAAATTCTAAAAATGGCTTAAAAGCAATGATTAATCTGCAAGTTACTAAAAAACATAAATTTTCTTAAATTACAATAAGTTGTATTTGATTTATAAGGTTTTGACTATTTATATATCATGCTGAATTAAACTTAAAAATAGAGCGTTTTTTTATTGGTGCGAAACTCGTGAATCTGCGTCGGCGAAAAAAAATGTATTCGGGAAAGAAAAGACAGACCACTCGAAAAGGGCTTATTATGACTGACGAAACAAGGCAAATTGGATTTATCCCCATGAGCAAAAATGGGCGCCGTCACGATAAACGCTTACTCGATAAAGTCGATATAATTCGCCATATTCCTCCTGAGGTAACCATCTGGGCAGATACCGGCACGAGTTTCGCACCAATAAAAAAACGCTCTATTTTTAAGTTTAATTCAGCATGATATATAAATAGTCAAAACCTTATAAATCAAATACAACTTATTGTAATTTAAGAAAATTTATGTTTTTTAGTAACTTGCAGATTAATCATTGCTTTTAAGCCATTTTTAGAATTTTATATGCCTGTGCGAAACTCGTGTCAGTTTGTAATTCCTCTAAATTACCGTAGATTTTCTTACGAAAAACTACCTGGTAGAACTCTTGTAATACGGTTTTATGAAAACGTTCACAAATTCCATTAGTTTGAGGCGAGCGTGCCTTAGTTTTTGTGTGATCAATATCGTTGATAGCCAGATAAAGTTGATAATCGTGATGCTCAACTTTACCACAATATTCACTACCTCTGTCCGTCAGTATACGTAATATCGGTAATCCATGTTGGGCATAAAAAGGCAGAACCTTGTCATTTAATAAATCCGCAGCAGTTATCGAACTTTTCGTTGTGTAAAGTTTACAATGAACGACTTTGCAGTAAGTATCAATATAAGTTTGTTGGTAGATACGACCAACACCTTTTAAATGACCAACATAAAAAGTGTCCTGCGACCCCAGGTAACCCGGATGTGCTGTTTCAATCTCACCACTGGCTTCATCATCCTGTGCTTTCTT
>NZ_NHNG01000582.1:0-2310 GCF_002287155.1 Arsenophonus sp. ENCA | reverse complement strand
AGGCAAACGGCTATAGGAGCCAGATTCAGCGTAAAGGCCATCGAAACAAACCGTTGTCCAAGACTCAGCAAGGGCGAAACCACAGGATTGCAAAGACTAGGGCACGGGTTGAACATGCATTTGCGGCGATGGAACAAATGGGTAGAAAACTGATCCGCACCATTGGACAGGTGCGCGCTAATTTTGCCATGACGATGATGGCAGCATGTTACAACCTAAAGCGGTTGGCGTACTTCCAGAGCGCGTGCATCGTGGCTTTCTGACGCCCAGAATGGGTCAAATGGCCCTAGCCAGGGCAATGTGCGATAGAATCAGTAACGTGATAATCAAAAAAAATCTAATTATTTAGAATGAAAGCCAAGGGTTAATTGAAAATCTTGAGTTTTTCGAGGTGCCCTTATATTAATAATTTACCAGCTTATTACAAATTATTTCCTAAACTCTCTAAACGAGAAATTGAAGTTTTATCTATAAACTAGTTGCTGAATAGAGACTTGCATTTTTTGTCACGCTATTGAGAATAAAAAGAGGTTTAACTTAGAGAATAAAGGTTTGAAATGATCAACAAAGAGCGGCTGTTACGAGATAATCGTTTATGTAAAGCAATCATTGGATTATCAGTCGAAGAATTGAAAAATTTAGCCGCTGAATTTTCAGCTTGTTATTTGATTTATCGGAAAAAGAATCGAAAAGATCACGAGCGGCAGATGGGTGCAGGGCAGAAAGGATTTATCCCAACCCCACTAGATAAACTGCTTTTTATTTTATTGTATTTAAAATGTTATCCGACCTATGATTTGCAAGGACTTCTTTTTGGTTTAGATAGAACCCGGGTATGTCGCTGGGTAAAAATATTATTGCCGGTTTTAGAGATGACCTTGGGGCGAGAATAAGCCTGTTGCTCAATAGTGAAATAAAACTGCTTTCAATAAAAACAAGTTAGATACATCTAAAAAACACAAAAATAGGTTATTTTTTAATCTTATATAGGTCATTTTTAATTCAAAAATTGATTATTTTATCATCAATAGCTGGTTTTTTTGTAAGTCACACACGAGTTTCGCACAGGCATATAAAGTTCTAAAAATATCTAAAATAATGTTTTATCCGTAAGATATTTTATAATATAAAATATATATTTATTTCAATAACTTATGTGTTAATTAGCAATTTTTGCGAATTATATATTATGTCGAATTGAACTTAAAAATAACTTGTTTATTTGTTGGTGCGAAACTCGTGTCACAATTAATTTTGCTATTGAGCAACAGGCTTAATAAAATAAAAAGCAGTTTATCTAGTGGGGTTGGGATAAATCCTTTCTGCCCTGCACCCATCTGCCGCTCGTGATCTTTTCGATTCTTTTTCCGATAAATCAAATAACAAGCTGAAAATTCAGCGGCTAAATTTTTCAATTCTTCGACTGATAATCCAATGATTGCTTTACATAAACGATTATCTCGTAACAGCCGCTCTTTGTTGATCATTTCAAACCTTTATTCTCTAAGTTAAACCTCTTTTTATTCTCAATAGCGTGACAAAAAATGCAAGTCTCTATTCAGCAACTAGTTTAATATTCAGGTAATAAGCATGATGTTATTGCTGGCATAGGTTTGGTTAATTTGCTTTGGCATGATCTGACAAGTGTTGAATCAATTCCTATTGACTATCGTATTTATGACACGAGTTTCGCAGTCTCTAAAAAAGAAGTATAAATTTAAAAACAAGAAAAAATCAGGATGTTCATATTTTGTCCGGTTATCCATGCATTAAAGATATCTATAAAATATTCTTGCAAGTAAGCAGTGTAAGACACGAGTTTCGCACCAATAAAAAAACGCTCTATTTTTAAGTTTAATTCAGCATGATATATAAATAGTCAAAACCTTATAAATCAAATACAACTTATTGTAATTTAAGAAAATTTATGTTTTTTAGTAACTTGCAGATTAATCATTGCTTTTAAGCCATTTTTAGAATTTTATATGCCTGTGCGAAACTCGTGTGAAATAGGGATCACAGTCGGTAAGATTTGCTGTTTTTTTCAGCACAAGAGGGAGTGAGATCATTATTTGTTGGCTAATCGACTGATTTTTGAACGAATTTGCTGAATTCAGGCAGATCTTCCCTGCATTACATCACGTAACGCATTCGCGCTATTTCCACTGCGTTAGCAACCAGATCCTTTGTTACCAGCCCATACAAGACCCGCTGATAGACCATTTTCCCGCCACACAGAATACATTTAAAAGGGTCCGTATTGAGCAGTGCTTGGCTGAGGCTGGAAAATGTCACTACTTTTACAGGTTT
>NZ_NHNG01000229.1:0-509 GCF_002287155.1 Arsenophonus sp. ENCA | reverse complement strand
CCTGTCCGACGAGCAGATGGAGTACCAGCTTCTTGACAGGATGAGCTTCAAGCGCTTCTGCGGCTTACCCTATGCCATCAACATTCCTGATCGCACCACTGTGTGGACGTTCGAGAACCGAATCGGTGAAGTTGGTGCTAAAGCCATTTTCGATGGTGTAACCTCTCAACTTCTCACGAGTTTCGCACAGGCATATAAAATTCTAAAAATGGCTTAAAAGCAATGATTAATCTGCAAGTTACTAAAAAACATAAATTTTCTTAAATTACAATAAGTTGTATTTGATTTATAAGGTTTTGACTATTTATATATCATGCTGAATTAAACTTAAAAATAGAGCGTTTTTTTATTGGTGCGAAACTCGTGCTGGAGTTAAAGACGTCACGAGTTTCGCACAAAACTAATTTGGGTACGCTAATAAAACACGGATGTGCTCAGCAATAGCATTTTTGATTACGTCCCAATTTTGTTGATAAAGGGTTATTTTTTCAGATATACGACGTTTATGT
>NZ_NHNG01000697.1:0-509 GCF_002287155.1 Arsenophonus sp. ENCA | reverse complement strand
ATCGAGAAGTTAAACAAAATTGTGGTATTGAACGCTGTCAGGCTCGCACGAGCCGAGCGCAAAGAAATCATATTTTTCTCGCTATTTCTGCGTGGTTTGAACAACATAAACGTCGTATATCTGAAAAAATAACCCTTTATCAACAAAATTGGGACGTAATCAAAAATGCTATTGCTGAGCACATCCGTGTTTTATTAGCGTACCCAAATTAGTTTTGTGCGAAACTCGTGTCACCTTAACAATAGGTATCATTGGAACAACGCTTTCTGTTTTAGGGATTTTGGAAAGATTTGTGGATTTTTTAACGCTGCTTGGTGTGGTCTTTCCCCCTATAGTCGGCGTGATGCTAACTGATTATTTTATTAAACTAGTTGCTGAATAGAGACTTGCATTTTTTGTCACGCTATTGAGAATAAAAAGAGGTTTAACTTAGAGAATAAAGGTTTGAAATGATCAACAAAGAGCGGCTGTTACGAGATAATCGTTTATGTAAAGCAATCATTGGATTA
>NZ_NHNG01000511.1:0-510 GCF_002287155.1 Arsenophonus sp. ENCA | reverse complement strand
ATCGAGAAGTTAAACAAAATTGTGGTATTGAACGCTGTCAGGCTCGCACGAGCCGAGCGCAAAGAAATCATATTTTTCTCGCTATTTCTGCGTGGTTTGAACAACATAAACGTCGTATATCTGAAAAAATAACCCTTTATCAACAAAATTGGGACGTAATCAAAAATGCTATTGCTGAGCACATCCGTGTTTTATTAGCGTACCCAAATTAGTTTTGTGCGAAACTCGTGATAGCGATAAAGCGTATTCTTGCTGACAGAAACACCATGCTTCAAACGTAGCCTTCCACTGATAACTTCTGGCGAGGTATGTAAAGCAAGCTCCTTACGGATAAAATCCTGCGTTTGCGGGGTTTGTTGATTAAATGCATCTCGTGTAGATTTCACGAGTTTCGCACAAAACTAATTTGGGTACGCTAATAAAACACGGATGTGCTCAGCAATAGCATTTTTGATTACGTCCCAATTTTGTTGATAAAGGGTTATTTTTTCAGATATACGACGTTTATGT
>NZ_NHNG01000156.1:0-526 GCF_002287155.1 Arsenophonus sp. ENCA | reverse complement strand
TAACAAGCTGAAAATTCAGCGGCTAAATTTTTCAATTCTTCGACTGATAATCCAATGATTGCTTTACATAAACGATTATCTCGTAACAGCCGCTCTTTGTTGATCATTTCAAACCTTTATTCTCTAAGTTAAACCTCTTTTTATTCTCAATAGCGTGACAAAAAATGCAAGTCTCTATTCAGCAACTAGTTTAGTGATAGCTGAGACAAAAAAATATCAAATTGAGCTGTTTTGCTCTGAAAATTCTAACCGGCAGATTCTAAGAAAAATCTATCCGAAAGCCTTATTTATTTATGATACTGAAAAAGATATTTATACTTGTCCTGCCGACCATCAGTTATCCCTGAAAAGTACAGTTTTAGCTTCAGAAAACACGAGGAGCTATAAGGTTTATGGCTGTAAACTAGTTGCTGAATAGAGACTTGCATTTTTTGTCACGCTATTGAGAATAAAAAGAGGTTTAACTTAGAGAATAAAGGTTTGAAATGATCAACAAAGAGCGGCTGTTACGAGATAATCGTTTATG
>NZ_NHNG01000114.1:0-2695 GCF_002287155.1 Arsenophonus sp. ENCA | reverse complement strand
GTAGACCCTTTATTGATGATACCTTCTTACTCCTTAGCGCAGGTCTTTGGAATTTCCATCTCAGAACAGCGTAAAATTTACTTCAATCACCGAAACACCCTTATTTCACTATTAAGCAACACGCTTATAGACAAAAAAAGCCCTTGTGTACTAATTGCCGATGATACATTGATTGCCAAAACACGTAGTAGAAAAATAGAGATGGTTCATTATCAATATTCAGGTAATAAGCATGATGTTATTGCTGGCATAGGTTTGGTTAATTTGCTTTGGCATGATCTGACAAGTGTTGAATCAATTCCTATTGACTATCGTATTTATGATAAAGATTCTGATGGAAAAACAAAAAACACGCACTTTTCCGAAATGCTGGCTCTTGCTAAAAAAAGAGGGATCATGCCAGAAGCGGTAGTGATGGATGCCTGGTATTCTAGCCTAGATAATCTGAAATCAATTCGCTCTCATGGTTGGGTCTGGGTAACCACGCTGAGGAAAAACAGGATTGTTAACCATAATAAACAACTGAACAAGTTAGACATCTCAGAAGAAGGAACTCCAATACACTTACGAGGCTACGGTTGGGTGACTGTTTTCAAATTTACAGCCAAAAACGGCCGTATTGATTACATGGTAACAAACAAAGAGAATCCCACCCGTGAATACGTCAAATCTATCATGGATGCCCGTTGGTCTGTTGAAGTTTATCATCGAGAAGTTAAACAAAATTGTGGTATTGAACGCTGTCAGGCTCGCACGAGCCGAGCGCAAAGAAATCATATTTTTCTCGCTATTTCTGCGTGGTTTGAACAACATAAACGTCGTATATCTGAAAAAATAACCCTTTATCAACAAAATTGGGACGTAATCAAAAATGCTATTGCTGAGCACATCCGTGTTTTATTAGCGTACCCAAATTAGTTTTGTGCGAAACTCGTGACTGATCCCGCTTTCCATGGACTTTATTCTTGCAGAAGAGCCGATACCTTAGCGAAAGCCAGACGTCTCAATAAATCTACACGAGATGCATTTAATCAACAAACCCCGCAAACGCAGGATTTTATCCGTAAGGAGCTTGCTTTACATACCTCGCCAGAAGTTATCAGTGGAAGGCTACGTCACGAGTTTCGCACCAATAAAAAAACGCTCTATTTTTAAGTTTAATTCAGCATGATATATAAATAGTCAAAACCTTATAAATCAAATACAACTTATTGTAATTTAAGAAAATTTATGTTTTTTAGTAACTTGCAGATTAATCATTGCTTTTAAGCCATTTTTAGAATTTTATATGCCTGTGCGAAACTCGTGTTGTATTTAAAATGTTATCCGACCTATGATTTGCAAGGACTTCTTTTTGGTTTAGATAGAACCCGGGTATGTCGCTGGGTAAAAATATTATTGCCGGTTTTAGAGATGACCTTGGGGCGAGAATGTGTTTTGCCCGCTCGTCAAATTCGCTCTGCTGAGGAATTTTTTCGCGCCTTTCCTGGAGTTAAAGACGTCTTTATTGATGGGACAGAGCGACCTGTCCAAAAGCCTAAGAATCTGCGTCGGCGAAAAAAAATGTATTCGGGAAAGAAAAGACAGACCACTCGAAAAGGGCTTATTATGACTGACGAAACAAGGCAAATTGGATTTATCCCCATGAGCAAAAATGGGCGCCGTCACGATAAACGCTTACTCGATAAAGTCGATATAATTCGCCATATTCCTCCTGAGGTAACCATCTGGGCAGATACCGGTTTTCAAGGTATAGATAAACAGCATCCTAATACACAAATCCCAAAAAAAGGAACTCGAAAAAGACCTTTATCGCCTGAACAAAAACAAGAAAATAAAATAATCTCGGGCATCCGTATTACAGTTGAACACGCCATCGCGGGTATCAAGCGCCTCGGTTGCATGACCCAAATTTTACGGAATCGTAGACCCTTTATTGATGATACCTTCTTACTCCTTAGCGCAGGTCTTTGGAATTTCCATCTCAGAACAGCGTAAAATTTACTTCAATCACCGAAACACCCTTATTTCACTATTAAGCAACACGCTTATCGACTTTATCGAGTAAGCGTTTATCGTGACGGCGCCCATTTTTGCTCATGGGGATAAATCCAATTTGCCTTGTTTCGTCAGTCATAATAAGCCCTTTTCGAGTGGTCTGTCTTTTCTTTCCCGAATACATTTTTTTTCGCCGACGCAGATTCTTAGGCTTTTGGACAGGTCGCTCTGTCCCATCAATAAAGACGTCTTTAACTCCAGGAAAGGCGCGAAAAAATTCCTCAGCAGAGCGAATTTGACGAGCGGGCAAAACACATTCTCGCCCCAAGGTCATCTCTAAAACCGGCAATAATATTTTTACCCAGCGACATACCCGGGTTCTATCTAACACGAGTTTCGCACAAAACTAATTTGGGTACGCTAATAAAACACGGATGTGCTCAGCAATAGCATTTTTGATTACGTCCCAATTTTGTTGATAAAGGGTTATTTTTTCAGATATACGACGTTTATGTTGTTCAAACCACGCAGAAATAGCGAGAAAAATATGATTTCTTTGCGCTCGGCTCGTGCGAGCCTGACAGCGTTCAATACCACAATTTTGTTTAACTTCTCGATGATAAACTTCAACAGACCAACGGGCATCCATGATAGATTTGACGTATTCACGGGTGGGATTCTCTTTGTTTGTTACTAT
>NZ_NHNG01000608.1:0-526 GCF_002287155.1 Arsenophonus sp. ENCA | reverse complement strand
TAGATACGCTTTAAGACTAAAATGCGAACCATGGTCTCTGTTGGAAATGGTGGACGTCCGCCTTTTTTGCTGACAGGACGCGGTACCACATGGTCGATTTCTGCTGCTAGATGCGCAAAGTCTATACAGGTTTCGATCTTGACCAGCGGGTCACCCAACTTGTCGATCGTCTGTTGGTGATACTGGTTTGCAAAGAGGTCATTCTTACACGAGTTTCGCACAGGCATATAAAATTCTAAAAATGGCTTAAAAGCAATGATTAATCTGCAAGTTACTAAAAAACATAAATTTTCTTAAATTACAATAAGTTGTATTTGATTTATAAGGTTTTAACTATTTATATATCATGCTGAATTAAACTTAAAAATAGAGCGTTTTTTTATTGGTGCGAAACTCGTGTCTGTGCATGGAACTATCGGGTTGGATATTCCTCGCGATCGAAATAGCACTTTCGAACCAAAGTTGATATCGAAAGGAGAAAAACAGCTTAATGGATTTGATGATCGGATAATTTCTCTGTATTCGA
>NZ_NHNG01000548.1:0-612 GCF_002287155.1 Arsenophonus sp. ENCA | reverse complement strand
GCAAATATGAACGCCCTAATCCACAACCAAAAGCCGTAGAGCGTTTCACCCATTCGGATACTCGTAACCTGACACATTTAGTCTGGTGTATGACAAATGGTTTTCGTTTTGAGCGTTCATGGAGTAATGCGGTGTGGCTGGCGTTACGCGAAGTGACTGGCACACCATCCCCGGAGCGTTTTCAGGTAGAGCATATACCGCTGATGGCTAAAGAATGTCGCAGGATTTACTATATCACCGAGTCACTACGCCAGATTATCAATGACGCTGAAAAGCAGACGATCAAACGACTTTTGCGTAAACGTGAGAATATCTATACCGTGTTAGCGGAAATAAAACAGCTTTTTGAACAATTCCACCATCAACAAATCGGGATAATCACCGCGCGYACCGATCASTGGTATGAAGGTGAATTGACCCACTTCCTRGAACGTCACTAATTAATCTYAACGCCCCTTTTTAWAGGGGCAATCTTTYATCAATTTMAKTATTSASGAGTTTCGCAGTCTCTAAAAAAGAAGTATAAATTTAAAAACAAGAAAAAATCAGGATGTTCATATTTTGTCCGGTTATCCATGCATTAAAGATATCTATAAAATATTCTTGCAAGTA
>NZ_NHNG01000752.1:0-622 GCF_002287155.1 Arsenophonus sp. ENCA | reverse complement strand
ATCGAGAAGTTAAACAAAATTGTGGTATTGAACGCTGTCAGGCTCGCACGAGCCGAGCGCAAAGAAATCATATTTTTCTCGCTATTTCTGCGTGGTTTGAACAACATAAACGTCGTATATCTGAAAAAATAACCCTTTATCAACAAAATTGGGACGTAATCAAAAATGCTATTGCTGAGCACATCCGTGTTTTATTAGCGTACCCAAATTAGTTTTGTGCGAAACTCGTGTATGACCGTATTTACTCGCAAACTGGAATCGCCTTCTCACACCAAACGTAAGTTTGTCAAAGCGCAAAATCTACCTATCTTGGAGGGTTCTGTTTCCCTTTGCGATTATCTCAAGCAAATTGGTGAACGTAGGGCATTTATTGTCACAGAGATTTTGGATGAACAAGACTGGGTACCTTTCGAACGCTGTTATTCTTCAACAGGTAGAGCGCCGTATTCTCCTCGTTCAATGATGGGAATTTTGCTTTATGGGATCATGAAAGGGCATAAAACTAGTTGCTGAATAGAGACTTGCATTTTTTGTCACGCTATTGAGAATAAAAAGAGGTTTAACTTAGAGAATAAAGGTTTGAAATGATCAACAAAGAGCGGCTGTTACGAGATAATCGTTT
>NZ_NHNG01000359.1:0-650 GCF_002287155.1 Arsenophonus sp. ENCA | reverse complement strand
AAATTCGTCAAGGTATAATTGATTTGGCTTATCATTAGATACTGGCAGTAATTTAAGCGGCTTGGTTTCATTTGTAACACTCTACAGAATTTTTATTCTATTTTATGTGAAATTTGCGTAAGTCCTATCTATAAAATATTCTTGCAAGTAAGCAGTGTAAGATACTCTAGTTTGGCGTTATCAGAAGTCAGCCCATCGCCTTTATCTCATGACACGGTTAGCCGATGGTTAAAAAGTAGATGTTTCCGCCCTAAAGAGGCTGTCGCAAAAGCTCATGTTATCGATTAAAATTTGCTTTATTCGTTTTAAACGCAGATCTTTTATGACCGTATTTACTCGCAAACTGGAATCGCCTTCTCACACCAAACGTAAGTTTGTCAAAGCGCAAAATCTACCTATCTTGGAGGGTTCTGTTTCCCTTTGCGATTATCTCAAGCAAATTGGTGAACGTAGGGCATTTATTGTCACAGAGATTTTGGATGAACAAGACTGGGTACCTTTCGAACGCTGTTATTCTTCAACAGGTAGAGCGCCGTATTCTCCTCGTTCAATGATGGGAATTTTGCTTTATGGGATCATGAAAGGGCATAGTTCGCTCAGAGCACTTGAAAATCTGGCGCGTTTAGATTTGGGATGTATTTTTGTCAGCC
>NZ_NHNG01000426.1:0-664 GCF_002287155.1 Arsenophonus sp. ENCA | reverse complement strand
ACATTGAGTAATCATAATAAATTCAATAAAATAATTCATCTTCAACCAAGAGGAAGCGTAATATGCAAGCCGAAGAAAAACAGCTTATCGAAGATCTATTTCAACGCTTAGCGTACCCAAATTAGTTTTGTGCGAAACTCGTGATAATAAAAAAACTGGGCGGATATACCGCCCAGTTTTTAATCTTTAAAAGCACCGTCCAACGCAATGACTTGTTGATAAATATCTTGCATTTGATTTTTAATCGGCTTCATCAGTTGCGCCACTAAACGCTCGGTAAGTTCGTCAGAGTCATATAAATATTTCCGCTCAAATTCGAAAAGCTGTATATAAAACATATCCATTCACGAGTTTCGCACAGGCATATAAAATTCTAAAAATGGCTTAAAAGCAATGATTAATCTGCAAGTTACTAAAAAACATAAATTTTCTTAAATTACAATAAGTTGTATTTGATTTATAAGGTTTTGACTATTTATATATCATGCTGAATTAAACTTAAAAATAGAGCGTTTTTTTATTGGTGCGAAACTCGTGATATATATGCGAGGTTGTTTTTCCGTTTTCGTGGTCAACGGTTGTAATAATCGTTGCTTTGAAGTATTTCATTATTTCGCCCCCTCAATGCGGTTACTCGCCTGTTGTTCTAATGTCCGTAGTATTA
>NZ_NHNG01000075.1:0-691 GCF_002287155.1 Arsenophonus sp. ENCA | reverse complement strand
CATAAACGATTATCTCGTAACAGCCGCTCTTTGTTGATCATTTCAAACCTTTATTCTCTAAGTTAAACCTCTTTTTATTCTCAATAGCGTGACAAAAAATGCAAGTCTCTATTCAGCAACTAGTTTACTGCTTACTTGCAAGAATATTTTATAGATATCTTTAATGCATGGATAACCGGACAAAATATGAACATCCTGATTTTTTCTTGTTTTTAAATTTATACTTCTTTTTTAGAGACTGCGAAACTCGTGTTCGTTAAAAACCTCACCCTGCGGGGAAAGCGGCTCGGCGCTGCGCCCAAAGCGTTTTCGGCGGCAAAGATTCAACTCTTCCAGCAGAATTTGGTATTTTTCCTGCCAATGAAGATTTTCGCGCTGAAAATCAACGATAATCTGTTTTAGCAAATTGATATCGTTGGGTAAGTTATCTATCGAGATATTCATGACGTGACTTTACCATGCCGCGGCAAAATCCTCCGCAAAATTTAACTGGCTATCCTGCAGTTGAGTGGTTGGTGCAGGCGCATTTTAGCCAGGTCGACACCAGCGAGCAACCAGTACCACTGTTCTTCGGTCAATTGTAAGGTTTTTTGACTGGCAGCAGGCCAACGGAAAAAATCTTGCTCCAGGCGTTTGTACCAGAGACAGAAACCGGTTTTATCCCAGTAAAGGGCTTTTACCTTGTCACGAT
>NZ_NHNG01000458.1:0-3689 GCF_002287155.1 Arsenophonus sp. ENCA | reverse complement strand
GAAAGGCGCGAAAAAATTCCTCAGCAGAGCGAATTTGACGAGCGGGCAAAACACATTCTCGCCCCAAGGTCATCTCTAAAACCGGCAATAATATTTTTACCCAGCGACATACCCGGGTTCTATCTAACACGAGTTTCGCACAGGCATATAAAGTTCTAAAAATATCTAAAATAATGTTTTATCCGTAAGATATTTTATAATATAAAATATATATTTATTTCAATAACTTATGTGTTAATTAGCAATTTTTGCGAATTATATATTATGTCGAATTGAACTTAAAAATAACTTGTTTATTTGTTGGTGCGAAACTCGTGTCACAATTAATTTTGCTATTGAGCAACAGGCTTAATAAAATAAAAAGCAGTTTATCTAGTGGGGTTGGGATAAATCCTTTCTGCCCTGCACCCATCTGCCGCTCGTGATCTTTTCGATTCTTTTTCCGATAAATCAAATAACAAGCTGAAAATTCAGCGGCTAAATTTTTCAATTCTTCGACTGATAATCCAATGATTGCTTTACATAAACGATTATCTCGTAACAGCCGCTCTTTGTTGATCATTTCAAACCTTTATTCTCTAAGTTAAACCTCTTTTTATTCTCAATAGCGTGACAAAAAATGCAAGTCTCTATTCAGCAACTAGTTTAAAGACTAGGGCACGGGTTGAACATGCATTTGCGGCGATGGAACAAATGGGTAGAAAACTGATCCGCACCATTGGACAGGTGCGCGCTAATTTTGCCATGACGATGATGGCAGCATGTTACAACCTAAAGCGGTTGGCGTACTTCCAGAGCGCGTGCATCGTGGCTTTCTGACGCCCAGAATGGGTCAAATGGCCCTAGCCAGGGCAATGTGCGATAGAATCAGTAACGTGATAATCAAAAAAAATCTAATTATTTAGAATGAAAGCCAAGGGTTAATTGAAAATCTTGAGTTTTTCGAGGTGCCCCATAATGAAGTTTGTTATTATCGGCTGTTAAATTAGCTAAATTATTTTGCTCTAAAGGATTATTTGCATTCTTTACAGTAATATAAGCATCAGCTAAATAGCTGTGAAGAAAAGCAGAAAAATTAGGCTTAATTGAAACCGTGTTTTGTTCGCTGGTTAATGCAAAATGATCAGATTTTACATTATTTGCAATATTTTGATGGCTGTTTTTAATACCCAAAATATTTTTGCAAATATGACCTGAATTAATAGTCATGATATCCATATTGGAATTTAGTGCTGTAAATTTAATTAACTGAACTGGTGTAATATTATTTTTATAAAAAGTCATTTTTTTTCCTTATTATTTTAGATAATTCCCAATAACTATTATAAAATTAGCTAGTAAAAATAAATATCAAATTACGTTCAAATACTAATAATCCAAACCATGTTTATATAAGAACCATTTATATTTGATCAGCCATTAAATAACATAATAAATATTTCTATGTTATATAAAAAAGTAAATATAGTTTTCATTTAAATAATAGATGACATTAATTTAATCTAACTGCCTATAAATTTGACAAATTTTCAAATTACTTCCATATTTAGAGATGGTTAAATTAATATACTCTAGGGTGTTAAGGTTATTAAAATGTCATCCATATTCAATAAGTTATTAGCATTCTTTTCAATAGGAGCACGCATGGGTTACTATGAAATCAAAAAAAGTAGTAAAAGTACTGAGCAACCATACTACTTTGTGTTAAAAGCCGCTAATCATGAAGTTATTGCCACTAGTGAGATGTATAAAACCAAAGCCGCAGTACAAAAAGGGATTGCTTCGGTGCAAAAAAATGGTCCAACCAAACAAGTGAAGGATCTTACCAGCGAAAGCTAAACTATTCATTATTCTTCTAAAAGCTGCAGCTATTGGCAGCTTTTCCTTTTACCTGCCTTCTCTTGCTATCTTTAACCTGACTAAAAATAAATCCAAAAATCTTTGGCAACTGCTATGCTGTTACTTTAACCGCAATAAACCCGATCAAATCCAAAGGAAGGTCACCATGAAACTCTACTATTCTGCCGGCGCTTGTTCACTTGCACCGAATATTGTATTAAGAGAAACCGGCTTAGATTTTAGTATTGAACGGGTTGATCTAAAGAAAAAATGTACCGAGAAAGGCGTTGATTTCTATACAATTAATCCTAAAGGCCAGGTACCGGTATTACAGTTAGATAACCATGATATTTTGACTGAAAATGCAGTTATTTTGCAATATATTGCCGATCAAGCCGCTGACTCAAATGATAAATTAATCGCACCAATGGGCAGCCTGCAACGTTATCATCAGCTCGAATTGGTTAATTATATTGCAACGGAATTACATAAAGGTTTTAGTCCGCTATTTTCACCTTTAACACCGGATAACTACCGTGAGATTGTGATAAAATCCTTAATCACTAAATTTAGCTATATGGAAAATTTGTTGGTTAAGCGTAAATTTATCAGCGGTGAACACTTTACTATTGCTGATGCTTATTTATTTACCATTTATCGTTGGGCTACGGTAGTTAATATTGACCTCAGCCAATATCAACATCTAACACAGTATGTTGAAGAAAAAATTAACCAACGTAAAAGTGTACAGGAAGCATTAACTACTGAAGGTTTAATCTAATTTTAGCCTTGTTTGTTGCTCTTCAGCTTTGATTTAGCTTGAAGAGCAATGTCCTGCGATAAAATGGTTAATCAAGCTGTACCGCTTTAAAGTGATAAGCTGGATTTACCATTTTATCTTGCGCAGCAACCAGTTGTAATTCATATTTATGCATTACTTTCGTCTTTAACACCACTTCATAAACCGCTGCCGCTACATGCTATAATGCACTAGATAACGATTTGCCGTTTAATAAATTGACCAACATTAAACCGCTGGTAAGATCGCCAACCCCAACCGGTTGCTGTTTACCAAAATCAATAAGTGGCCGACTGATATGCCAGCAATGCGCTTTGGTCACTAATAGCATTTCAAAACAGTCGGCATGATAACCGGCACGACTGAGATGTTTTACTAAAACCGTTTGCGGGCCTTGTTGACACAATTCTCTCGCTGCTAATAGGGCTTGTTCAACATTAGTAATCGATTTTCCAACTAATGTTTCCAACTCTAACGCCAATTCCCAAACGAAATGCAACAAAGTAAATCCTTGGTCATACATAAAACTAGTTGCTGAATAGAGACTTGCATTTTTTGTCACGCTATTGAGAATAAAAAGAGGTTTAACTTAGAGAATAAAGGTTTGAAATGATCAACAAAGAGCGGCTGTTACGAGATAATCGTTTATGTAAAGCAATCATTGGATTATCAGTCGAAGAATTGAAAAATTTAGCCGCTGAATTTTCAGCTTGTTATTTGATTTATCGGAAACACGAGTTTCGCACAGGCATATAAAATTCTAAAAATGGCTTAAAAGCAATGATTAATCTGCAAGTTACTAAAAAACATAAATTTTCTTAAATTACAATAAGTTGTATTTGATTTATAAGGTTTTGACTATTTATATATCATGCTGAATTAAACTTAAAAATAGAGCGTTTTTTTATTGGTGCGAAACTCGTGCACGCATTACCATCTGATAAATAAAGCTGAACGTGTTCTTTTGCACGGGATAATTCCACATAGGTATTATCCATTGCTGCGAGGGTACGTGAGCCTTCATAGACGATGACATACGGATAAGAAGCGC
>NZ_NHNG01000388.1:0-724 GCF_002287155.1 Arsenophonus sp. ENCA | reverse complement strand
ACTTGTCGATCGTCTGTTGGTGATACTGGTTTGCAAAGAGGTCATTCTTAATGGCGCTGCGTTTCTTCATGGTGGTTAGCTCAGTAGACCAGCTTCCGATAACTTTATCAGCAAAATCAAACTCGGCTTAGGTTTTTCGAGGTGCCCAATTATCAAAAGCTTAAAATAAAATAAGTATTTTGCGTGTGGTATGTAAATTAGTGGTAGAAAAAGCGGATTTGGTGAAGTAAAATTGATAGGCTTTATTGGAATTCCTTTGAAAAATCTTTTTGCTTTATAGGGGCGAAAATATGCCGAATTGTTTTTACTTTTGAATAAAGAGCGTGGCGATGAAAATCAAAAATTTAATGTGGCTGTTTTGTCTTGTTATTTCAAAAATATCGCTTGCCGATTATTTAAGAGCGATTGCCAGACAAGAATCCAACCTTATCCCCATGCAAAAAACAAAAATAAAGATGGTTCACTTGATTTAGGGATTATGCAGATTAATAGCAAAACCTTTAACGCCATTAAAAAAGAATATCCTACATTATCTGAAAATGACTTAAGGGCACCTCGAAAAACCTAAGCCGAGTTTGATTTTGCTGATAAAGTTATCGGAAGCTGGTCTACTGAGCTAACCACCATGAAGAAACGCAGCGCCATTAAGAATGACCTCTTTGCAAACCAGTATCACCAACAGACGATCGACAAGTTGGGTGACCCGCTGGTCAAGATCGAAACC
>NZ_NHNG01000770.1:0-739 GCF_002287155.1 Arsenophonus sp. ENCA | reverse complement strand
ATATAATTCGCCATATTCCTCCTGAGGTAACCATCTGGGCAGATACCGGTTTTCAAGGTATAGATAAACAGCATCCTAATACACAAATCCCAAAAAAAGGAACTCGAAAAAGACCTTTATCGCCTGAACAAAAACAAGAAAATAAAATAATCTCGGGCATCCGTATTACAGTTGAACACGCCATCGCGGGTATCAAGCGCCTCGGTTGCATGACCCAAATTTTACGGAATCGTAGACCCTTTATTGATGATACCTTCTTACTCCTTAGCGCAGGTCTTTGGAATTTCCATCTCAGAACAGCGTAAAATTTACTTCAATCACCGAAACACCCTTATTTCACTATTAAGCAACACGCTTTATGTAATCAATACGGCCGTTTTTGGCTGTAAATTTGAAAACAGTCACCCAACCGTAGCCTCGTAAGTGTATTGGAGTTCCTTCTTCTGAGATGTCTAACTTGTTCAGTTGTTTATTATGGTTAACAATCCTGTTTTTCCTCAGCGTGGTTACCCAGACCCAACCATGAGAGCGAATTGATTTCAGATTATCTAGGCTAGAATACCAGGCATCCATCACTACCGCTTCTGGCATGATCCCTCTTTTTTTAGCAAGACACGAGTTTCGCAGTCTCTAAAAAAGAAGTATAAATTTAAAAACAAGAAAAAATCAGGATGTTCATATTTTGTCCGGTTATCCATGCATTAAAGATATCTATAAAATATTCTTGCAAGTAAGCAGT
>NZ_NHNG01000059.1:0-747 GCF_002287155.1 Arsenophonus sp. ENCA | reverse complement strand
CTGACTTCGTTTTTAACTCTGTAATCATCAAGACTGGTGACTGTTGCAGCCATTTTTAACTCCTCGAATCTTCTTGAATTCCGATACAAATCGATGTGCGAAACGCTTATTTTTTGATGCAGCAACCAATAGCCCATCTGGGCTATCTGGGTATAATCTTTCTTCATGGTTTTTATTGATAAATCGTCGCTTTTTTGGCATAATAACCTCGCTGAAATTGAAAGAAAAAAGGGAAATTCGGCGTTTCCCTTCTCCTTGAAATGCATAATTAAATACAACGCTCGATCTGACATTCTGAAGCTTCATCGTTTTTTAACTTTGGAGCTTCTTTTTTTGGCAATCTCAAATGCTCCAGCATGTCTATCAGCTTACGTATCTCTTCACCTGAGATATTCGTTATGACTAAATCCTGCTTCGGTGAATCGTAGCCAATGCAATCAAGCAGTTTTGCCATCTTCGGAATTATCCCATCCTCTGACTGCCATCTCGTAATCTGTGAAGGATTTACGCCAATAGCCTGTGCAATTCTTATTGCTGAATGCACCTTAATACCATTGCGTATTCTGGCTTCAATATTTTTTGCATTTGATTTGCGTGTAATCGTGGTTTCCATGTCTATAACACGAGTTTCGCAGTCTCTAAAAAAGAAGTATAAATTTAAAAACAAGAAAAAATCAGGATGTTCATATTTTGTCCGGTTATCCATGCATTAAAGATATCTATAAAATATTCTTGCAAGTAAGCAGT
>NZ_NHNG01000614.1:0-753 GCF_002287155.1 Arsenophonus sp. ENCA | reverse complement strand
TATTGTACTTTCAAATAACAATTCAAAGTTCAACTGGAATTGATAATTTGCGATTATTTGCAATTACACTATAACTTAGATTACAGTAATGAAATGAAAATCACAATGGGTTAATTGGTTGCCACTATGCTGGAAAAATTATAAGGTTGCTCAGTTTCAGTTAGCTCTCCATCCATTCCTAATCCTACCCGTCTGACAGTGTCGTTGTATATATGTCATCTGTTTTGCCTCAGAATTTAATCAGCTGACAATAACAAAAAAACTGTCAATGAAGTACTGTACCATAGAGTATACAACTTCGTATACAATTTCTATTTACTGTTAAACTAACGATTTCCAATAGATAATTTGAGTAGTGTTATGTTAATGAATGAATGAATGAATTACTTTATTTTTGAATTTASARAAAAGGCGAAGTTAKGGCCACATGGCCCTTTCTTACACTTAACCCACTRGAATAGTACTACACAAGTTTAAGATATGACAAGCGAAGGCCAGATTGAAAAGATTATGGAATAAAAAAAATTACTTTACTATGGCAAACTATTGAAACTAATATGGTAATTATAATGTAAGAAAAAAATATTAAATTAAAATAATTTGGCATGAATGAATGAATGAATTAATTTATTTTTGAATTTAGAGAAAAGGCGAAGTTATGGCCACATGGCCCTTTCTTACACTTAACCCACTGGAATAGTACTACACAAGTTTAAGATATGACAAGCGAAGGCCAGATTGAAAAGATTATGG
>NZ_NHNG01000361.1:0-799 GCF_002287155.1 Arsenophonus sp. ENCA | reverse complement strand
CAGGAAACCCCAGATTGGGTACGAAGAAAAACGGATAATGTAAGTTCTTTAAAAAAACTGCCCGTCAGGACAGTCTGATGTTGATAAATGAAACGTCCAAGGCTGGCATGATCAGGTGTCACGCCATTGCTGACAAAAATACATCCCAAATCTAAACGCGCCAGATTTTCAAGTGCTCTGAGCGAACTATGCCCTTTCATGATCCCATAAAGCAAAATTCCCATCATTGAACGAGGAGAATACGGCGCTCTACCTGTTGAAGAATAACAGCGTTCGAAAGGTACCCAGTCTTGTTCATCCAAAATCTCTGTGACAATAAATGCCCTACGTTCACCAATTTGCTTGAGATAATCGCAAAGGGAAACAGAACCCTCCAAGATAGGTAGATTTTGCGCTTTGACAAACTTACGTTTGGTGTGAGATGGCGATTCCAGTTTGCGAGTAAATACGGTCATAAAAGATCTGCGTTTAAAACGAATAAAGCAAATTTTAATCGATAACATGAGCTTTTGCGACAGCCTCGTAAAGAGGCTGTCGCAAAAGGGGTGGAATTTTTTTTTCAACAATATCCCACCGTGCAGATTTTCTCTTTTTCTGATTTTAGTTTGTACAAATAATAGACTGAAAATCATCCATAATATCAGAGCAACCGCTCTTGATAAGTTATAGGCCATTGCATGCAGGGTAAATTCGAGCTTTACCGCTAATAATCCCTTACGCCGGAAACGTTCCAAACCCTGAATTCCCCGCAATGCTGAAAACACAGGTTCAACCATGCTCTTTCGCTGATTCAAGATTT
>NZ_NHNG01000728.1:0-803 GCF_002287155.1 Arsenophonus sp. ENCA | reverse complement strand
TACCGATTGAGGGTGAGTTCATCGGCAAAGCCCCTTTGCAAAATAATTTACCCGCTATTTGTGGAAGAATTATTCTTGACTATGAAAATGGTAGCGTAACTCGGACAGAAGTCGTTCCTTCTAATTATTTTATTGGGGATATTGAGAAGTTAATGGAATATTTACAAAGACGTGGGGTCGTGGTGCTTGCTGATGAAGCGGAGCGCCGAAACTTTGTCAAAGAGAATCTCTTGCGGTTGATTAACTGATAAAGCGATAAATCAATCATTTGAGCACCTTAAGGTATAAATCACTTACTACGCCAGCCCTGTGCTGGCTTTTTGTTGCAAGGAATCCGGTATGACCGATATCGCCACGATTTCATTAAAAGTAAACACGGCGGATTTGGAAAGAGGTGAGCAGAAGTTAAAATCCTTTCAAGGAACAGCGGAAAAAGTTGAMAAGGCTTCATCAAATCTGGAGGGTGGATTAAAAAAAGTGAGCCTGGCTTCACTGAGAAATGCCGAAACCATTAAGACGCAAAAAAATGAACTCAATGACCTGTTAAATCGAATTAATCCCACCAATAGAGCGTTCGATGAGCTGGATAAAATTAGCCGTAAGCTTGCCGCTTCACATCAAAAAGGCTTGCTCCCACTTGACCAGTTTGTTGATTACAACACGATACTGGAGGAATCGAGAGATAAACTAAGCCGGATGAATCTGGCACTGACCGCAGAAGGGAGAGCGCTCCTTGCACAGAAAGAAGCCTCAAAACGAGCAAAGTTAGCCGCGGATAATTTTCTTAACACATTAAAACAGCA
>NZ_NHNG01000347.1:0-815 GCF_002287155.1 Arsenophonus sp. ENCA | reverse complement strand
TGATTCTTGATATGGCAGACTGACGCATAAAAAAAAAACGCTTTCGGCGTGCTATGCGCCTTTGTAGTTACAGCAGGTTTGCAGACCCGACATCTGATTTTGCAGATGCAAGTAAACTATAGCGCATGATTTCTTCTTTCGTCAATAAGTTAATTTTCAACCGATAGTAGGTAAAATGTTACTTAAATCGTGGCTGTCCAGTACAATGACCTGATGGCCCAGGGCAAAAAGCCTTGCGTGTTCGCGCAATTGATAGGGGGTAGGTTTTTCGCTCGGTGCTTTGCACTCCACAAAAATAATCTTGCCATTGGGCAGGGCGACTAATCGGTCAGGCACACCCCGTCGTCCGGGTGAAACAAATTTATAGGCAATGCCGCCCATTTTTCGCACTTCACGMACCAAGTGTTTTTCGATACTGTCTTCCCTGACTAATCGCATGAATACATCCTTTTAATATTTTCTCTTTTAATTTGCATTAAGCAAAAATCGGCACGGTGTTCACTCCAGATACGGTTATTGCGATTGCGTGCCAGTCGATTTGCCTGTGACCATGCGCGCGCGGCTTCATGGTATTGCCCTGACTGCTCAAGATGTACCGCATCTTGTGCCGCCTTAAAATAAAGGGGGCTGTCGTTTTTTCTAAAGGCCATGGTGTTTATTTTATCCTGTGTGTTGTTTATTCCTTCCGATAGCGATAAGTCTCAAAGCCCGCTGCACTAAGCGGTAAATCAAAAGCCCAGTAAGGCTTGGCACTTAACAGTGCGCTTAACCCCTCGGCGGAAAATTGAGGAGTATCCGGCGCTTCGCTGATAATC
>NZ_NHNG01000031.1:0-6161 GCF_002287155.1 Arsenophonus sp. ENCA | reverse complement strand
TTGTTAACCATAATAAACAACTGAACAAGTTAGACATCTCAGAAGAAGGAACTCCAATACACTTACGAGGCTACGGTTGGGTGACTGTTTTCAAATTTACAGCCAAAAACGGCCGTATTGATTACATAGTAACAAACAAAGAGAATCCCACCCGTGAATACGTCAAATCTATCATGGATGCCCGTTGGTCTGTTGAAGTTTATCATCGAGAAGTTAAACAAAATTGTGGTATTGAACGCTGTCAGGCTCGCACGAGCCGAGCGCAAAGAAATCATATTTTTCTCGCTATTTCTGCGTGGTTTGAACAACATAAACGTCGTATATCTGAAAAAATAATCCTTTATCAACAAAATTGGGACGTAATCAAAAATGCTATTGCTGAGCACATCCGTGTTTTATTAGCGTACCCAAATTAGTTTTGTGCGAAACTCGTGTATGTGTAACTGAATCACCCTGACTTGTCCCAGATAGATCCAGTTTGTCCCAGGTAGATCCACATTTATCGCACGTTTCCCGTTTAAATATCTCACGTCCTATCAGATTGCTTATTTTACCCCGCATTATTGAACGCAATGTGACTGAGAGACAAACAAGAAATGGAGGAAGCTTATTTTATGTCACCGTTAAAGCCGAGTTTGATTTTATTGCCACTGAAGATGGTAGCAAACATACCGTAACCACATTTGGTGAGGCGATGGATGCTGGAGACAAAGCGACCAACAAAGCCATGTCCATTGCTTATAAATATGCAGCATTTTAGGCGTTTTGTATTCCAACAGAAGAAACGGCTATTGACCCTGACGCTGAAACCCATCAGGTTGTTTATAAATATGAAACATCGGCTGACGTCCTCAATGAATTTACAGGGAAAGCAACTTCATCAAAAACGGTTTTTGAATTAAAAAAACATTTCAGCACAGCATGGAAAAAATTGGAAGGAACAATTGAGCAGGCTAAAGCTAAAGAAGTTTATGACATGCGGAAATCAGAATTGGAGGACTTAAATGGCAAATCAGAACCAGTGTAACTTTACCGGACGCATCGGCAAATTAGAAATCCGCTATACCCAAGATAAAAATCCCATATCCGTATTTTCTCTCGCTATCAGCAAATCAAGAAAAGACAACAGCGGTCAATGGATTGATGACACAACATGGATAAATTGCAAGGCATTTAAACAAATAGCGGAATATATCAATAATCATGCACAAAAAGGCACTTTTGTTCGTGTTAATACTGCCTATCAAGAGAATAAATGGACAGACAAATCCGGTCAGCACAGGATATCACCCGAATTTTTAGTCAATGACATTGAAATATTAGGCAACCGAAAAGAGAAAAATTCGCAGGAAAGCCAAGATAAAACGAATGTGTCAACCACTAACCAGCCAAACAGTAACACAATTATCGAGCCCGATTTTGATGATTCTATCCCCTTTTAGACAAGGAGCCCTACCATGTGGATTTTAATAATGGCCATGTACGCCAGCCCTTACGCCTCAAATGACTTTGCAAGTGTCAATACTCAGGAATTTGACACTGAGAACATGTGCCAGTTCGCCGCTAAACAGTTTGAGCAGGAATTTGAAACTTTCAAGGATATTGACGCCAAAGCGATTTGCGTCAAGAAATAAGCCAATTTCAAAAGGTTCAACCATGAAACTTAACATCATCAAATTACTAATCATGACATTACTTTTTATCAGTGCAGCGTTTGGTTTTGAAATGCTAGTCGGACATCTTGCGCACGCCGATACCGTCATTAAGCCTGTTGCTCAATAGTGAAATAAAACTGCTTTCAATAAAAACAAGTTAGATACATCTAAAAAACACAAAAATARGTTATTTTTTAATCTTATATAGGTCATTTTTAATTCAAAAATTGATTATTTTATCATCAATAGCTGGTTTTTTTGTAAGTCACAATTAATTTTGCTATTGAGCAACAGGCTTATTTTCTGTGGTGCGCTCAAAGTATCATGCCGATGTTATAGGTGCTACGCTGATTGCGGTTAGCGGCATCTAAAAATATCGATTTTTTGGTGGTCACTACCATCTTATTTTCGGACAGCAATCCTTTTTCGATTAAAATATCACGGGTTTTGGCTGTTATCGCTTCTTTTGTTGGGTTATTCCCTGCCTGAATGATGACCTCTTTATTTAAGGCATCAAGGTTAGCAAAATGATTCGCAGCAGCCTGTATTCTGCTTGTTTTGTCCTGTTCAGGGATAAAATAGAGGTGTTTATCGGCATTGGATTCAAAAGCGTTAATCGGTTCAGCGCCGAGTGAGCGGGCTATTTCACTAGTCAGTCCTTTATTTTTACGGCTGGCGCTATCCAATGCAATAATCGTGTCACCCTCGGCATAGGAACGACCCAGTAATGCCGCTACTTTGTTAAGGGGTAGATGTTCAGACTGGTAAATCCCGATTAATTGCCGTTTGTGGTTGTTTTTCTGGGCGTCACTTAAATAGTCATCAATGCTGATGGTTTTTACTTTCTTATTGACCTGTTCTTGTAATTTATCGCTGATTTTTTTATTCGGCGTAATAATCAGGGTATTTAACTTATTTTCTTTAGCCAAGCCATGAAGTTCCTCGATAACCTGAACTTCATGGGCAAAACCGCCTTTAAGATTAACCAGATTAAATCTAACATTGTTTTGGGTAATATTTTTGGCTAATGCGCTTTCCTGTGTTGTTGTTAATTCATGTTTACTGTACCGCAACTGATGAATGAGTGTGCTCACCTCATTTTCCTGTTTAAGATGGTTTTCTGTGGTTAACAGCGTGCTTTCTGAATTAAGTGGCACCAGATTTCCCTGTTTAATCGCCTTGTTAATTTCCGCCCGTAATGTTTCTAATGTTTTCGGCTGGCAAGGGATGCGATTAATGACATGGGTTAATAATGCATCATAGGAAAATCGGGTGGTTTTATCTGACAGTACCTTAATGGATTGTGAGATGGCCTCTTTTAGGTTAACCACAGGCGTAGATGGGTTGAGGTTTTCTGCTTTTTTCACGTTATCGGCTGAATATCCCGTCTTGGCTAGCCTTGCTTGCCATTCTTTATGCAGTGTCTCGACATTGGTAAAGGTTTTTGCCTTACGGGTCGCTAACACAGCGGCACTCTTTTGTTTAGCGGAAGCGGTTTCGCCTACCGCCTCGACAACCTCTTTGTGCCTGGATGAAAAAGGTTCGGTTGGCACGCCTTCTATTTCCCATAAGCCATTTTTCCCTGTTGAAACAAAAGAAAATCCCTGCTTTTGCAAACTTTCCTTTAGGGGCTGGCGATAAATAGACCCAAAGGTGATCTGTAAATCGCGGATAATTTCGTTAAATCCATTACGATTGATGGTATCTGATGACAGTGTTTTCCAGCCTTTCTTATCTGACCAGGTGGCATTGATGAATAAGGCATGGGTATGTAAATTAGGGTCGAGATTGCGATTAGTGGTATGCATAAAAAGGGCAGCAATTGTATTGCCGGTCATTTCCGTTTGTGTGAGCCCTTTTGTCATTGTGCGGGTTGAGCTTATATTTTCAATTTCTTTGAGGGCTGATGCCACCGCTTGTTTATGTGCGTCAAGCACCGCAGTATTGCCTTCAACCAGGGCTAATACCGAGACACTTTTGGGGGCAGAAAAGGTTAAATCATAGCCTGGTCGATGCTGATTCTTACCCGTTTTATTAAAGGTTAACTGCGTGCCATCCGGTAGTTTCCCTTCCAGCATCTGCTTAAAGGTGTTTCTATCCACCGTGCCGGTTAATCCTAACCGCTCAGCGCCTTTACCAAACCACCCAGTCCCTTCTTCACCGACGCAGTAATAGTTGTCCTTTTCTTCATAATAGTTGGCACTGGCGGAAGCGCCCCCACTAGTGAGATTTTTAACCGAGAGCATAGGCTAAATCTCCTTTTCTGTGCTTTTTTCATGTTTTAGGTTGTTGTTTGTCTCCTGTGCTGGGTTATCCAAGTTGTTCTCTTCTGCTTCTAATACCGGTTTGCCGGTTTTTGCTGTGCCATAATCATTAACCGGCTCAACATAATGGGTCTGTTCAGCGGGATGTATTTCCATCGTCTGCGGGTTATTGGTCTGGTTTTGATTGTTTTGGTCTGATTGCGTGCGCCGACCGGTGACCAATTTATCCACTTTATTTTCAATCCCCGATTTATTCAGTTCCTGCTCAATCTGATTATCAAAAATGGCGGAGACATCGCGCTCAATTTTCCCTGCGGCAATCGTTTCATATTGTTTATATTCCAGGGTGAGTTTAACAATCGGCACATCGCCAAGCAGTGAAACAAAGCACTGCAAATCATCCAGATTCTGAATATCCGAGAAGCTGACAATTTTTTCACGGGTATCTTCTTTTGAAAAGTTCACGCCATCACGGATGGTATCGACCCCATAACTATACTGGTCTCGGAATTTCAGCAACCGGGTTTCGCCCAGTTCTTTTTGTACCCATTCCGCGACACTGCCACTGGGGGCACGAAAATACAAGGTGGTATTGACTAAATCCCAAATCGCCCGTGCTTCCTGAGCGCCATAGTTCGCTTCCAGTTGCGAGAAGTTTTGAATGCCGATAAGGGTTGCCCCACCAAACTTACGTGCTTCTGAGAGGTAATCCAGAATAACGGGCAGCTTATGAAGACTGGGCAACTCATCTAACACTGTCCAGATACGMCKTTCTCTGCTYGGKGKTAAYGCCAGYACSGATTGCATGGTGAKATTGAGCCAGGTGCTGATTAACGGCTTTAAGGCAGYATGYAARCGACCATCACTGGARATRAAAATCCASGCATCTTCATYGGCATTTTGYACCCATTCCCGAATRGAGAAAGGTGGCTTGCCTTCTTTTTCCAATCCCTGACAGTARCGCAASGCTTTSACRTARGCRCTTAACACRGTACGWATGGTCATGGCGGTTTTTTCWATRCTRCCATCGACYARATTAGCSGCATCRGTGCCCTGYACAAAATCATRCAATTCRGCSAGMGAAATSGACAATAACCGCTGTAATAATTTTTTWATCGARCGGTCAGGRTGTGAGCGCATATGCTCTGCGGTGGCAACAAAYAAYAGGCGAGCAGACATSAGCCAGAATGGGTCACCRCTTTTSGCATCGGGGAATAAGGGCAGCGCAAAGGTTTCAAAATCCGCGCGGTCTTGGCATTCWCGCCATAAATCCCAGTTCGGGCAACGTGCATCCATTGGGTTTAAGATAATATCTTTCCCTTCCCGATAAAAAAGCGGGATAAAGTTATTACCTTTATCGTAGACAATCGCTCTTTTTCGCTGTTTTCTTACCTGCGTTAACAGGTCATTAATGACGGTGCTTTTCCCTGTTCCCACGGTGCCATGCAGTCCAATATTTTGTTGTTCGCTGTTTTCAACCAGGTGTAAATCGCCGATTTTTAGCGATGAGAGTTTGCCTTTGGCTTTTAAAAACTGATTAATCTCTTTTACCGAATTTGCCAGATAGCGCCCACCGATAATCTCATTTTTCCGCTGCTGCGCCCCTTTTTTACCTAACCACCAGAACACCGCTACAATCAGACCTACAAAGGTAAAGGAGGCAACACCCCACGCCCAAAATGCCGCTTCTTTCAATAACACATAGCAATAAATAAAGTACCTATCGAGGCGTACCTCGCGGGCGGTTTTCTCAAATTCAACCACCTGACCGGTTCTTGGGTTTAACCAGTGAAAGGTGAAGGTGCCACCTTCACTGGTGCCAATCGCTTCCTGTAGCGGTATGACCAGTTTATCCATTGCCCAGTAAGCTAACCCGTGTATCATCTTCTCAAGCGGGATTTGAAAGGCGATGGTGGCAAAAAAGACCATCACCGTGGCGATAATTACCCAAAAAGCCACGATATTGGCAATCTGCATAAACATCGCCACCATGTATTTAATTACCTGACCACCCTGGGTCATGTTTCTGGCATCCAGACTCATAATCAAACGTTCCTTAGCGAGAGGAAGCCCAATTAGTTATCGAAAAAGCGTTAAGTTAACTGGGCTTATTATTTTGAGAGAAATTAAAGAATATTGGCGATACTTTTGGCTAACTGTTTCTCCAGTTCCGGTTTGGCTTCTTCAAATTTCAGGTTGACTTTGTTGGCATTGGACACAATTCGCGTTTGGTATTTATGAC
>NZ_NHNG01000425.1:0-867 GCF_002287155.1 Arsenophonus sp. ENCA | reverse complement strand
GTATGGCACCGGCAGTGATGTGCGAAATGTGGAAGATAACACGCCGCACCTGGTTATCTACGACTACCAAGACTCGCGCAGCGGGCGTTGCCCGAGCGAATTCCTGGTAAACTATACGGGGTATCTGCAAGTTGATGGCTACGCGGGTTATCATGGCACGGAAGCTCAACTCGTTGGCTGCATGGCGCATGCGCGCCGTAAATTTGAAGAGGCTCGGCGAGCCCAGCCGAATACCAAAGTAGGCAAAGCCATTTGGGCCTTAGGGTTAATTCAGAAACTGTACCGGACACGAGTTTCGCAGTCTCTAAAAAAGAAGTATAAATTTAAAAACAAGAAAAAATCAGGATGTTCATATTTTGTCCGGTTATCCATGCATTAAAGATATCTATAAAATATTCTTGCAAGTAAGCAGTGTAAGATACTCTTGTTTGGCGTTATCAGAAGTCAGCCCATCGCCTTTATCTCATGACACGGTTAGCCGATGGTTAAAAAGTAGATGTTTCCGCCCTAAAGACCTATGGCGATTAGTTGAACCTTCTATAGACCACGAGTTTCGCACAGGCATATAAAATTCTAAAAATGGCTTAAAAGCAATGATTAATCTGCAAGTTACTAAAAAACATAAATTTTCTTAAATTACAATAAGTTGTATTTGATTTATAAGGTTTTGACTATTTATATATCATGCTGAATTAAACTTAAAAATAGAGCGTTTTTTTATTGGTGCGAAACTCGTGATCTATAAAATATTCTTGCAAGTAAGCAGTGTAAGATACTCTAGTTTGGCGTTATCAGAAGTCAGCCCATCGCCTTTATCTCATGACACGGTTAGCCGATGGTTAAAAAGTAGATGTTTCCGCCCTAAAG
>NZ_NHNG01000179.1:0-870 GCF_002287155.1 Arsenophonus sp. ENCA | reverse complement strand
ACATGTGCTAATACTTTCTCTAGCGAGCCAGTATTAAGATAACTTTGTTTGGCTCTCTCCCATGATTCTACTTTGCTTGGCGTTAATATTTTTTTCTTGATGATAGCGGGGTATATTCTTAATCCATCGACATATTCCTGTCGATTTTTTACCCGCTCAACGCAAATCATGACTTTTACATTTTTCCAATCTTCAAGAAATGGCGAACCGGTTATTCGTTTAACCATTTTGCTATTGGTTGCATTGAGAATCATCGGCTTAACTGTCTCGTCGGGTCTAATTTCTTTCTCTTCAAAATAAGCCGTGTTAAAAACATCTTTTATCTGGTTCAAATAAAACATGAGAGATAGTTAACACTGTTGGTTCAACAATATCGGCGCTGTTCAAATAAGGGGAATCGAACGCCTTTCTATAGTGCGTTTTGTCTTTCATTAAGCAGGTACCTCGTAGTAAGCATCACGGCATCGCATCAGATWCAAAATTTGTTCGACTTTCTGAGTAACGTCGTACAAGACTTCATCGAATCCGTCGGTAGTTTCCAGTGCGAGTAACCATGCTTCGTATTCATTGCCTTTATCTGTATCGGAGAGTTTTTGCGCAAGATAGGCGTTAGTTAAACTTTCGTATAAATACTCCCCGCCTGGCTGACAGAACTCTTCTTCTTCAACCGTTAATTTTTTCAGCGCGCGAAGAATTTCATTTTCAGTTTGAATGTCCATGCGGTTTCCTTCTTCGGCGATAGCGGTTCTTAACCGTATATAGATACGCTTTCGTTAAGCAGCGGTTATCAATGCTGTCAGTAGGGTATCTGTCTAATTGATTTTTGAATGTAGCAAGAAGGTTTACTGCGTAATTTTCTTGTTCGTTATC
>NZ_NHNG01000507.1:0-885 GCF_002287155.1 Arsenophonus sp. ENCA | reverse complement strand
TGATAGGTATACCCTTACGTGCTGATTGATAAGCAATACCACCTCCCATGATACCAGCGCCAACAACGGCAGCTTTTATGGGGGCTTCAATGGATTGGCTTCTCTGTTTAGCTAAATTTTTAACATATTGATCATTGAGAAAAACTCTAATTAAAGCATGCGCTGCTGGGGTGTCAGTTAGTGGAATGAAAGCTTCGGTTTCCAATGATAACGCTTCTTTACGTCCACAATTGGCCGCTTTTTCGATAGTTTCTAACGCTTTCGATGGTGCAGGGTAATGTGAGCCTGCCGCTTTCATGACTAAACCTTTTGCGACATTAAAACTCATCGTTTGTTCTATTTTATTCAGTTTTAAAGGTTGGGTTTTAGATTGCCGTACTTGCTGCCAATCTAATCTGCTGGCAATCGCATTTTCCAATAGTACCAGAGCTGAATTTAGTAACTGTTCTTTGGCCACAATCGCGTCAATCAGACCATTTTTTAAAGCGGTTTCGGCATCGATATCTTTTCCTGTAGTGATAATCTGTAATGCATTATCTAAACCAATTAAGCGCGGTAGCCGTACTGAACCTCCAAACCCAGGCATAATACCCAGTTTAACTTCTGGTAAACCAATTTTAAGATCGGGTGTAGCGATACGGTAATCTGTTGTTAATGCGCACTCACAGCCTCCTCCCAAAGCGTAACCATTAATGGCGGTTACGGTCGGAATGGGTAAGTCTTCGATACGATTAAAGATGCTGTTAGTAAAATTAAGCCATTGTTGAAGTTGTGACTTTGGTGCATTAAATAGCGAGAGAAATTGTTTAATATCTGCACCAACAATAAAAGTGGGTTTTTGTGAAATCAGAATAAGCCCTTTTAATTGACTTAGGATCTTTTTGT
>NZ_NHNG01000549.1:0-952 GCF_002287155.1 Arsenophonus sp. ENCA | reverse complement strand
TGAGCAAAAATGGGCGCCGTCACGATAAACGCTTACTCGATAAAGTCGATATAATTCGCCATATTCCTCCTGAGGTAACCATCTGGGCAGATACCGGTTTTCAAGGTATAGATAAACAGCATCCTAATACACAAATCCCAAAAAAAGGAACTCGAAAAAGACCTTTATCGCCTGAACAAAAACAAGAAAATAAAATAATCTCGGGCATCCGTATTACAGTTGAACACGCCATCGCGGGTATCAAGCGCCTCGGTTGCATGACCCAAATTTTACGGAATCGTAGACCCTTTATTGATGATACCTTCTTACTCCTTAGCGCAGGTCTTTGGAATTTCCATCTCAGAACAGCGTAAAATTTACTTCAATCACCGAAACACCCTTATTTCACTATTAAGCAACACGCTTTACGTGTTTTGGCAATCAATGTATCATCGGCAATTAGTACACAAGGGCTTTTTTTGTCTATAGAAGGTTCAACTAATCGCCATAGGTCTTTAGGGCGGAAACATCTACTTTTTAACCATCGGCTAACCGTGTCATGAGATAAAGGCGATGGGCTGACTTCTGATAACGCCAAACTAGAGTATCTTACACTAAGCGTGTTGCTTAATAGTGAAATAAGGGTGTTTCGGTGATTGAAGTAAATTTTACGCTGTTCTGAGATGGAAATTCCAAAGACCTGCGCTAAGGAGTAAGAAGGTATCATCAATAAAGGGTCTACGATTCCGTAAAATTTGGGTCATGCAACCGAGGCGCTTGATACCCGCGATGGCGTGTTCAACTGTAATACGGATGCCCGAGATTATTTTATTTTCTTGTTTTTGTTCAGGCGATAAAGGTCTTTTTCGAGTTCCTTTTTTTGGGATTTGTGTATTAGGATGCTGTTTATCTATACCTTGAAAACCGGTATCTGCCCAGATGGTTACCTCAGGAGGAATATGGCGAATTATAT
>NZ_NHNG01000169.1:0-956 GCF_002287155.1 Arsenophonus sp. ENCA | reverse complement strand
ATATAATTCGCCATATTCCTCCTGAGGTAACCATCTGGGCAGATACCGGTTTTCAAGGTATAGATAAACAGCATCCTAATACACAAATCCCAAAAAAAGGAACTCGAAAAAGACCTTTATCGCCTGAACAAAAACAAGAAAATAAAATAATCTCGGGCATCCGTATTACAGTTGAACACGCCATCGCGGGTATCAAGCGCCTCGGTTGCATGACCCAAATTTTACGGAATCGTAGACCCTTTATTGATGATACCTTCTTACTCCTTAGCGCAGGTCTTTGGAATTTCCATCTCAGAACAGCGTAAAATTTACTTCAATCACCGAAACACCCTTATTTCACTATTAAGCAACACGCTTAATGATAGATGTGCTACGTGAGAAAAACGAAAAACGGCGTCAAAAGGCAGAAACGGTGATAACGTCACCACCAGAGGTACAGACTTCAGCCAATCCAAAACTGGAAGCCGCATTAATCGCCCTAGACGATGCCACCGACGAAAAAAGCTTTGCTGAAATCGTCGAGCATTGTACCCTATTGTCCGCTGAGTTGTCTGAGGACGAAAAAATACAACTCCGTGAAAAAATTAAAGCGACCAAAAAGCGGTTAATGCCAGAAAAGGATAACGAAGTCTGGATGGCAAGGCTGGCAAACGGTACAGGCGACGCTTGGCGATTTCCAGATGGCGAAATCGTCCATGGGTTTTTTGAGGCTGAGAAAAAAGCAAAAGAGATTGGCGCGGTGCTCGACGCCTAGGAATTTCAAAGATCCTGAGGCCGTATGAAATAGGGATCACAGTCGGTAAGATTTGCTGTTTTTTTCAGCACAAGAGGGAGTGAGATCATTATTTGTTGGCTAATCGACTGATTTTTGAACGAATTTGCTGAATTCAGGCAGATCTTCCCTGCATTACATCACGTAACGCATTCGCGCTATTTCCACTGCGTTAGCAACCAGA
>NZ_NHNG01000018.1:0-989 GCF_002287155.1 Arsenophonus sp. ENCA | reverse complement strand
TAAAGCTCGAATTTACCCTGCATGCAATGGCCTATAACTTATCAAGAGCGGTTGCTCTGATATTATGGATGATTTTTAGTCTATTATTTGTACAAACTAAAATCAGAAAAAGAGAAAATCTGCACGGTGGGATATTGTTGAAAAAAAATTCCACCCCTTTTGCGACAGCCTCTATTATGGTGAGGCGTAGCGAGGGAGCCAAAAGCTCGCCGGTTTCTTGTACGCCGGTCTACTAACCTTGTTACGTCTCACCACCCCGTTTAGTAGCGGCTTGGTGAGGTTTCACAACCTGTACAAGAGGCCGCAACTATGGCTACCATTCAATCTTGCTCTAAATTTATCGATACTTATTGGATATTTCCTAAAAACTCCAATAGGCCTTCTAGCAAAGTCTCATTCACTCGTAATGACCATCGTATATTCAACGTGCTATTCAAGGACGATCGGCTTATCTGGGCTGGACGTAAGCCAGTGATGGAGGGGACGGCATGAGAACCTTCGACTTATCTAGCATCTCTGAATTACATGATGTGTTTCCAGAGCTAACGCCAGCCCAATTTGAAACGGCAATATTGTTCTGCCTTGGATTATCTCAAGGAGAAATAGCTCATCTACGTTCTGTTAGCTATCCAGCAATAAAACAGACGTTGGAAGATATTAAAATCAAGTTAGATTTCTATTCACTCAATAGCTTACTCGCCATGTTTCAGGTGCGTCTGTTTATCTTTGTGCTGGAAAAATGCAAAGTTGAGTATCGGAAAGATTAATCGGTAAATCGCTTCAAAGGCTCAATCTTCTTTGAGCCTTAACACACTACGACAAGAATATCTATCTCCATAATATAGAGTACGAAAAATATAAATAGGACTTACGCAAATTTCACATAAAATAGAATAAAAATTCTGTAGAGTGTTACAAATGAAACCAAGCCGCTTAAATTACTGCCAGTATCTAATGATAAGCCAAATCAATTATACCTTGACGAATTT
>NZ_NHNG01000818.1:0-7039 GCF_002287155.1 Arsenophonus sp. ENCA | reverse complement strand
CATCCAAAATCTCTGTGACAATAAATGCCCTACGTTCACCAATTTGCTTGAGATAATCGCAAAGGGAAACAGAACCCTCCAAGATAGGTAGATTTTGCGCTTTGACAAACTTACGTTTGGTGTGAGAAGGCGATTCCAGTTTGCGAGTAAATACGGTCATAAAAGATCTGCGTTTAAAACGAATAAAGCAAATTTTAATCGATAACATGAGCTTTTGCGACAGCCTCATATCAGGCGGAGTGAGTAGTACAATTAATTATTGCAACTGCGCCAAGATCATAGGCCAGCGTGCATCAAATTCTTTAGTTGGGCAATACCGAAATTCTGAACGTACAAAACGTGATAGCATACCCTCACAAAACACTAATAATTGAGATGCTAATAAACTCTCATCATAACTAAAACTTTGCTTATCACGTATTTTTCTTTCCTTTAAAACCTGTCTAAATTGCGCTTCAATACGTTCAAACAATTGGCTAATCCTATCTTGTAACTGAACTTGCTCAAACATCAACGCATGCGCCGTCATTATTCGTGTCAATCCAGGATTTTTCTCCGCAAAACCAAGTATCAACATTAAAATCAACCGAATACGCCTAATAGTGTCTTTTTCATCTTGCAGAATCAGATTAATCCGTGAAATTAAAGAATTTTCAATAAATTCAATAAGACTATCAAACATTTTTCCCTTACTAGGGAAATGCCGATAAAGTGCTGCTTCAGATACACCAACATGACTTGCCAACTTAGCTGTGGTAATCCGTTGACTACCATCACTCGTTTCCAACATTTGCGCAAGCACCTGCAAGATTTCCTCACGCCTGTTTTTTTTCTTTGTTATCTCTTTTCCTGCCATGGCGAAACAAGACCCCTGATAAAACAACAAAACAGACCACGCAATCCTTGCCTTTCATCATTTATAAAGCACAAAATTTAATAAATTTATAATATTTTATAAATAACAAGATTATCATTGACGACCTGAATGACCAAAACCACCACTACCTCGTTTTGTCATTTCAAAATCTTGTACCAGATCAAACTCAACTTGAACAATTGGTACAAAAACCATTTGTGCTATACGTTCACCAGGTTCAATAGTAAAACTTGTATTACCACGATTCCAGACTGAAACCTTCAATTCACCTTGATAATCAGAATCGATTAAACCGACTAAATTTCCTAATACAACACCATGTTTGTGCCCTAAACCTGAACGAGGAAGAATGACTGCAGCTAATTGTTGATCTGCAATATGCACTGCTAATCCTGTAGGTAATAGCTCAGTTTGACCTGGTTCTAATTGAATAGCCTGATCTAAGCAAGCTCGTAGATCTAACCCGGCAGATCCTTCTGTCGCATAAGTTGGCAACGGAAATTTATTTCCTACACGAGGATCAAGAATTTTAATGTCTATTTTTTTCTTCATAACGTTGAAGTATCTCATCGAGTAAACGGTGACCAAGCTCTAATTTATGACTATGTGGTAAATGTATCTCTTTATCTTCCCAAAATAAATTCAAGGCATTGCTTTCTGAATTAAACCCATGATCAGCTAATGAAACATCATTTGCACAAATAAGATCCAGATTTTTTTGGGTACGCTTATTACGGGCATATTCTTCCACATTTTGTGTCTCTGCTGCAAATCCAACGACATAAGGACGATTTTTAGTCAATTTACCAACACTTTCCACAATATCAGGATTTTTTACCAATGTCAGAGTAATTTCATCTGCCTGCTTTTTAATTTTTTCTTTTGTAAACTCTTTTGGTCGATAATCAGCAACTGCGGCACATCCAATAAAAATATCTTGTTTATCAATTATATTATGTACTTGACTATACATTTCCAACGCGCTGACAACATTAATACGTTTAACGCCTGCTGGTGTTGGTAAATTAACTGGACCGGTAATAAGTGTTACATTAGCCCCTCGTTTTGCAGCAGCTTGTGCTATCACGAAACCCATTTTCCCTGAACTATGATTAGTCACAAAACGAACGGGATCAATTTCTTCTTCTGTTGGCCCCGCAGTAATTGCTAAATGCAGGTTTACCATATCTAGCTTATGCTGAAAACTATTCTTAGCTAATTCAACAATAGCTAACGGCTCTAACATTCGACCAGGGCCAACATCACCACAAGCTTGACTACCTTCATCTGGGCCCCAAACTAAAACATGGCGTTCTTTAAGTATTGCAATATTTTGCTGAGTAATATTAGCGCGATACATTTGCTGATTCATTGCCGGTACGACAGCTATTGTTGCCTCTGAAGCTAAACAGACCGTTGTTAATAAATCATTCGCCATACCAACGGATAAACGAGCCAGCAAATCTGCAGTTGCAGGCGCTAAAATAATTAAATCTGCCCATTTAGCTAATTCAATATGACCCATTGCAGCCTCTGCGGCAGGATCCAATAAATCATCTGCAACTGGATAGCCCGAAACAGCCTGTAGCGTCAACGGTGTAATGAAAGATTTGGCAGCATGCGTCATTACCACACGTACAATTGCACCATGGTCACGCAAACGACGAACTAATTCTGGTGTTTTATAAGCAGCAATACCACCACTAATGCCAAGTACGATATGTTTACCTGTAAGTTCTGCCATCATATATATCCAAATTCAAATGATGAATCTACTGATATTACCATAAGCTGAAGTTTAGGTGAGAATACCATCAATTTTTATCTATAAAAAAAACTTTTTTGCAAAACGCTACGCAACTACGCTAGAAAATTTTGGCCCATATTTTGGCATGCTGTAACCTGTCAAAGCTACAAGGAAATAGACAGGAAAAACATATGGACGAAATAAATTATGCACTTCAACCTAGAGAAAAGCTTTTAGCTTATGGGGCATCATCATTAAGTGACCAAGAGCTTTTGGCCATTTTTCTTCGCACAGGATTGCCTGGATTTCCGGTTTTAATATTGGCTGAAAACTTATTAAAAGAATTTGGCTCGTTGCACAAACTATTAACTGCTGATTATCAACAATTTTCAGCGCACAAGGGATTAGGAGTTTGTAAGTATTCACAATTACAAGCGATTGGTGAAGTCGCTAAACGATTCTTTACACAACAACTTATTAATCAAAGTATTATGAGAAGTCCTAAGCACTTGAAAAAATATCTACTCGATTTTTATCTTGGACAGGATAGAGAAATTTTTATTGTATTATTCTTAAACAACCAAAATCAAATTATCTGCTATGAAGAAATGTTTAAAGGCACCATAAATCGCGTAGAAGTACATCCAAGAGAAATTTTAAGGCAGGCGGTTAAAGTAAATGCAGTATCCATTATTCTTGCACATAATCATCCTTCGGGTAATCCATAGCCCAGTTTAGCGGATAAAATTGTCACCGAAAAAATTGCTAATACTTGCCGTTTGATAGATATAAAATTGCTTGACCATTTTGTCGTCACTCATAAAAAATGCCTTTCATTTGTCGAACTTGGCCTACTCTAGTACCACATTTTGACTAATAAATAGCAACTTTATTATTTCTGAGCTTGAGTGAAAGCACTAGAGGGTGTATAATATTCCACCTTTTAGGATCTCGGGTTTGACAAGAAGAGCCTATCTCAGTGAGTTTTACTGAAGTTAAGTTATTTTTTATATTAAGAAAATTTGCTGAGATAGGCTTCCGAGTCTGACGAGGCAGTCATTCCCGATATAAAGCTCGAGCTGATTAGATTTTTGGAGAAATAGACATGTCACGAGTCTGTCAAGTTACTGGTAAGCGCCCGATGAGTGGTAACAAACGCTCACACGCAATGAATGCAACTAAATGCCGCTTTCTGCCAAACCTGCACTCTCACCGTTTCTGGGTTGAATCTGAGAAACGTTTCGTAAAGCTTCGTGTGTCAGCAAAAGGCATGCGTATAATCGATAAACAAGGGATTAACGCAGTTCTTGCTGAACTTCGCACCCGTGGTGAGAAATACTAAGGAGCTAAAGAATGGCTAAAGGTATTCGCGATAAAATTAAATTGGTTTCTTCTGCAGGTACAGGTCACTTCTATACCACAACGAAGAACAAACGTACTATGCCTGAAAAATTGGAAATGAAAAAATTCGATCCAGTTGTTCGTACGCATGTGATTTATAAAGAAGCTAAAATTAAATAACTTCTTAATAAAAAACCCAGCGCAAGCTGGGTTTTTAGTACTTTTAAAACAACAAGTTAAATCTAACTCATTGTTTTTATTGACCTACAGATTACTGCTAATGACTATAAATAACTGTAGTGTGGTCAAATGTGGTCACTCTTAGATACCTATTTAAACCTTAAATGTAAAGGATTTAACCTTATTGCATCATCCAAATAATCAGGTGCAAAATGAGCATAAGTCATGGTCTGCTCAATTTTAGAATGCCCTAATATCCTTTGCAGGGTTATAATATTTCCTCCGTTAATCATAAAATGAGTCGCAAAAGTATGTCGCATAACATGAGTGGCTTGCCCTGCGGGTAAGGTTGGCTTGATGCGTTTTAAAGTATGTCGAAACTCCATATAATTAGCGGAGGGAAAAATAAAATCTGTTTTGCCTTCACTAATTATTTTATTCACTACTTCAGATATTGGGACAGATCGCTTCTTACCAGTTTTTGTCTCGAAAAATGTCACGCGATTATGGACAATATGTTCTTTCCTCAATTTCATTGCCTCACTCCATCTTGCTCGCGTACTTATACAAAAAATAGCTACAAGATAATTATCCCCACTGAGCGCAGATATTAGATTTTCTATTTCTCTATCTGATAAATACGACATTTCTACAACATCTTCTTTTAATCCGCTAAATTCATCCATAGGGTTTTCAGATGAGAAAAGTCCTGCTGAAATAAGATAGGTAAACATACCGCTGAGTTGCCATAATTTACGATTTATTGTTGATGGCTTAACTCCCGTTGCAAGTCTATTATGACAATATAAAGTCAAAGATGATCGGTTGATCTCAAACGAAATAGGATCGTTCATTAATTTGATTACTCTTTTTAATTCATGATATCGTTTAGTTGCATGTCTAATACTATTACCATAATATTTCCACCATTCCTCTGATAGTTCTGATAAGTGACGCTTATCTTTTAGTTTAGGTAGCCATTCCTGTGATTTATGGTTCGTTAAAATATAACGTTCAAATGCAATTGCTTCATGTTTCTTTTGAAATTTCCGTCTGATCCGTTTTCCATTACGACCAGTTGGCCTGATATCCACTTCATAACGACCATCTTCAAGTTTCTTAATTGACATAAGAAATCTCTCCAATGGTAGATAAGCTTTTTGAATCGATAAATTTACAAAAAGCGTAATGTATTTCTAACCAATTTTCTTTTTTGATTGGACTAACTTTGTTTCTTCTTGCCCAAAGTGTGCGAGAGCCGGTGCAATTTGACCGGATTCTGGAGCTATCTCATCGGAAATAAACCACATCATATATTTTTTAAATTTCGGGTGATTAAGCATTTTCATAATTACATCAGTAGGGGGAATAGATCTTTTTGTTTCATAGTAAGTAATTGTTCCATAAGGAATGTCAATTAATTCAGAGAATTGTCTCCGATTTAATCTTTCGGACTCTCTCATAATAATTATTTTGTCACCAATACTTATTGACATATCGTTTAGATCTAAACTGTATTTGTTTATATGAAAACAAACATCAATTAGATGTTCATCATTATTGTAAGTAACCACAACTAATTAGTGATTACTAAATAGGAGATTAGCAGATGTCAAAACAGGTGATAAGTCTTTCTGATGCTTTGCCTTACCAAGAATTCGCAAAAAAAATTGGAAAAAGCCCAGAAGCTGTGAAAGGAATGATCAACAAAGGCAAGTTACCTGTAGTGCAAATGAAAGAATTTCCTGACTCACACCGTTCAGAATATTGGGTTTACTTACCTGCCTGGAATGAGTGTCAATGCCAATTGAATTCTGATCCACTTTGCTAAAGTAAAACTGATCCACCCCCTTTAATTTACTCGCTTAGTTCCGCTTTCAATTTTTTATGTAGCTGACCGCTTTTTAGCTTGTCTTTTAACCGATAACTTTGTCCACTAATCTGTACGATATGTGCATGGTGCAGCAATCGATCCAGCATAGCGGCTGTTAGCGTCTCATCATCACCAAATGTACTTGACCACTGAGCAAAAGACAGATTACTGGTTAAGAGCACACTACCCGCTTCATATCGCTTTGCCACCACCTGGAAGAACAGGTTTGCTTCTTCCTTGCCAAAAGGTAAATAGCCAACTTCATCGATAATCAATAATCTAGGTTTACTGATAACTCGGGTAAGATATCCYTTGAGGTCACCTTGTCGATGAGAGGTAAGCAGCTGCAACATCATGTCCGCTGCAGTTAGAAAACGGATGCTTAATCCCTGCATCGCAGCYCTATAGCTGATGGCAGTAGCCAGGTGGGTCTTGCCGACACCAGACGGACCTAGCAACACGATATTCTCCTGGCGCTCAATAAACTAGTTGCTGAATAGAGACTTGCATTTTTTGTCACGCTATTGAGAATAAAAAGAGGTTTAACTTAGAGAATAAAGGTTTGAAATGATCAACAAAGAGCGGCTGTTACGAGATAATCGTTTATGTAAAGCAATCATTGGATTATCAGTCGAAGAATTGAAAAATTTAGCCGCTGAATTTTCAGCTTGTTATTTGATTTAACGCCTAGGAATTTCAAAGATCCTGAGGCCGTATGAAATAGGGATCACAGTCGGTAAGATTTGCTGTTTTTTTCAGCACAAGAGGGAGTGAGATCATTATTTGTTGGCTAATCGACTGATTTTTGAACGAATTTGCTGAATTCAGGCAGATCTTCCCTGCATTACATCACGTAACGCATTCGCGCTATTTCCACTGCGTTAGCAACCAGATCCTTTGTTACCAGCCCATACAAGACCCGCTGATAGACCATTTTCCCGCCACACAGAATACATTTAAAAGGGTCCGTATTGAGCAGTGCTTGGCTGAGGCTGGAAAATGTCACTACTTTTACAGGTTT
>NZ_NHNG01000604.1:0-1035 GCF_002287155.1 Arsenophonus sp. ENCA | reverse complement strand
AATGATTGCTTTACATAAACGATTATCTCGTAACAGCCGCTCTTTGTTGATCATTTCAAACCTTTATTCTCTAAGTTAAACCTCTTTTTATTCTCAATAGCGTGACAAAAAATGCAAGTCTCTATTCAGCAACTAGTTTATTGATTGCCAAAACACGTAGTAGAAAAATAGAGATGGTTCATTATCAATATTCAGGTAATAAGCATGATGTTATTGCTGGCATAGGTTTGGTTAATTTGCTTTGGCATGATCTGACAAGTGTTGAATCAATTCCTATTGACTATCGTATTTATGATAAAGATTCTGATGGAAAAACAAAAAACACGCACTTTTCCGAAATGCTGGCTCTTGCTAAAAAAAGAGGGATCATGCCAGAAGCGGTAGTGATGGATGCCTGGTATTCTAGCCTAGATAATCTGAAATCAATTCGCTCTCATGGTTGGGTCTGGGTAACCACGCTGAGGAAAAACAGGATTGTTAACCATAATAAACAACTGAACAAGTTAGACATCTCAGAAGAAGGAACTCCAATACACTTACGAGGCTACGGTTGGGTGACTGTTTTCAAATTTACAGCCAAAAACGGCCGTATTGATTATATAGTAACAAACAAAGAGAATCCCACCCGTGAATACGTCAAATCTATCATGGATGCCCGTTGGTCTGTTGAAGTTTATCATCGAGAAGTTAAACAAAATTGTGGTATTGAACGCYGTCAGGCTCGCACGAGCCGAGCGCAAAGAAATCATATTTTTCTCGCTATTTCTGCGTGGTTTGAACAACATAAACGTCGTATATCTGAAAAAATAACCCTTTATCAACAAAATTGGGACGTAATCAAAAATGCTATTGCTGAGCACATCCGTGTTTTATTAGCGTACCCAAATTAGTTTTGTGCGAAACTCGTGGAAAGAAGAAATCATGCGCTATAGTTTATTTGCATCTGCAAAATCAGATGTCAGGTCTGCAAAACCTACCAAGATTATCGCGACATATACACGCCGCGCGCGTGTTTTTTAATGTCGTAATCTAGCC
>NZ_NHNG01000105.1:0-1036 GCF_002287155.1 Arsenophonus sp. ENCA | reverse complement strand
GTATGGCACCGGCAGTGATGTGCGAAATGTGGAAGATAACACGCCGCACCTGGTTATCTACGACTACCAAGACTCGCGCAGCGGGCGTTGCCCGAGCGAATTCCTGGTAAACTATACGGGGTATCTGCAAGTTGATGGCTACGCGGGTTATCATGGCACGGAAGCTCAACTCGTTGGCTGCATGGCGCATGCGCGCCGTAAATTTGAAGAGGCTCGGCGAGCCCAGCCGAATACCAAAGTAGGCAAAGCCATTTGGGCCTTAGGGTTAATTCAGAAACTGTACCGGATAGAAAAAACGTGTCAAGGGCTTTCTCCTGAAGAGATTTACCGACGGCGACAGAGCGAAGCGCGTCCATTGATGGAGGAGTTTGAAGCCTGGCTATCAAAGACGAAGGTGCTGCCGAAAGGCTATCTGGGTAAAGCCATTGGTTATTGTCAAAAACAATGGCCAAAGCTGATGCGTTATCTGGAGGATGGTCGTTTGAGTATCGACAACAACCGCGCCGAACGGGCGATAAAGCCTTTTGTAATTGGTAGAAAAAACTGGCTGTTTGCCAATACGGAATCGGGTGCCCATGCCAGCGCGCTATTGTACAGCTTGGTGGAAAGTGCACGTATCAATGGACTTAACCCGTACGATTATCTTTTGGCGCTGCTGACGGCGCTAAAATACCCAGATGAGGATATCGACTGGAACGCACTACTACCCTGGAAAATCACCTTACCTTAAACCACGCAGCAGCGCACTGTGTGGTTCCAATGACGCTTACGTTCCTTTTCGTCCTTCGTGAACGACTGCTTGGGAGCCGGTACCAAGGTTGCATCGATGATTTGGCCGCCCCGAGCTATAAAGCCTTTCTTCAGAAGTTGAGAGGTTACACCATCGAAAATGGCTTTAGCACCAACTTCACCGATTCGGTTCTCGAACGTCCACACAGTGGTGCGATCAGGAATGTTGATGGCATAGGGTAAGCCGCAGAAGCGCTTGAAGCTCATCCTGTCAAGAAGCTGGTACTCCATCTGCTCGTCGGACAGG
>NZ_NHNG01000641.1:0-1094 GCF_002287155.1 Arsenophonus sp. ENCA | reverse complement strand
AAATGTTCCGGTAAGTGGATAGCCAGAAAGTCTCTTGCAACAGACAAATCACCGAGAAACTTCTTAAAAAACCCGTCATGGTGCGAAAGTTGGGAAGTCATCAATACTCCTTACGTTTTCACCATGATAGAGTTAATCATCGAGTCAATCAATCTGGCGGCTGATTGATAATAGAAAAAACCAGCTAGGAACAAGTTAAGCTGGTTTGAAATTTCCCCTGGTGTAGGGCAAGAATTTTGAAATTTACAGCATTACGCATTGAGTGATTGATACTAATTAGTATTTATATTTTTCGTACTCTATATTATGGAGATAGATATTCTTGTCGTAGTGTGTTAAGGCTCAAAGAAGATTGAGCCTTTGAAGCGATTTACCGATTAATCTTTCCGATACTCAACTTTGCATTTTTCCAGCACAAAGATAAACAGACGCACCTGAAACATGGCGAGTAAGCTATTGAGTGAATAGAAATCTAACTTGATTTTAATATCTTCCAACGTCTGTTTTATTGCTGGATAGCTAACAGAACGTAGATGAGCTATTTCTCCTTGAGATAATCCAAGGCAGAACAATATTGCCGTTTCAAATTGGGCTGGCGTTAGCTCTGGAAACACATCATGTAATTCAGAGATGCTAGATAAGTCGAAGGTTCTCATGCCGTCCCCTCCATCACTGGCTTACGTCCAGCCCAGATAAGCCGATCGTCCTTGAATAGCACGTTGAATATACGATGGTCATTACGAGTGAATGAGACTTTGCTAGAAGGCCTATTGGAGTTTTTAGGAAATATCCAATAAGTATCGATAAATTTAGAGCAAGATTGAATGGTAGCCATAGTTGCGGCCTCTTGTACAGGTTGTGAAACCTCACCAAGCCGCTACTAAACGGGGTGGTGAGACGTAACAAGGTTAGTAGACCGGCGTACAAGAAACCGGCGAGCTTTTGGCTCCCTCGCTACGCCTCACCATAATACAGGCGTAACTTCGGTTTATAACGGACATAAAAAAACCGCATTAAGCGGGTGTCCGCTTGTACATACAGGCTACTAAACCTGATCACCCATTAGGGCAACGGATGGAATATACCGCGTTATG
>NZ_NHNG01000107.1:0-1106 GCF_002287155.1 Arsenophonus sp. ENCA | reverse complement strand
TATGTGTGTCCTGTTTTATGTAATTGCGGTGGTGATTAATTTATATATTCCTCGATTAGCGCCGGCTAAAAATAAACAAAAATGGACTTTTCGCCAGCTAATTTTGAATTTTATTGGTCTATTTAAAACACTTTGGCGTGATCATAGCGGGCGATTTTCTTTAATTGGTACCAGTCTTTTTTGGGGCGCCGGTGTAACACTGCGTTTTTTTTATTAGTGCTCTGGGTGCCAATAGCACTTAATATTACCGATAATATTACACCTACATTGCTGAATGGGGTGGTGGCAATAGGTATCATCATTGGTGCCGGATTTGCGGCACATATCATTACACTCAATAAAGTTAGTCGTTGTATGCCGGTAGGGATCTTTATTGGTGTGATAATTATTATTTTATCAATGCAAYAACATCTTTTTTCTACTTATTTGATCCTTATTATATTAGGTGTTTTAGGTGGTTTATTTATTGTTCCGCTTAATGCTTTGTTACAAGAAAAAGGCAAACAGACGATTGGTGCAGGTAATGCTGTCGCTATTCAGAATTTAAGTGAAAATACCACTATGCTAATTATCTTGGGCTTTTATTCATTAGCGCTCAAAACAGGTATTTCTATTATTACGATAGGAATAGTGTTTGGTATAACCTTTGCAGTAGCAATTGGCATCCTCTGGATTTGGTATCTATATCGCAAGATGTATGAAAAAGGAAAATGGCTAAAATGAATAGTGAGCAGCTGCTCTATGAATTAAGTAATAATCTTGCTAATAGCCTAAAGAAACAGGGTAAAACAATAACTTGTGCAGAGTCATGTACAGGAGGATGGATTGCTAAAGTCATTACTGATATTTCAGGTAGTTCTGCCTATTTTCAGCGAGGTTTTGTTACTTATAGTAATGAAGCTAAGCATGATATGCTAGGTGTGAGTAAAAATACGTTGCATAAATATGGTGCTGTTAGTGAACAAGTTGTCATAGAGATGGCAGAAAGAGCGTTAGCTAGCGCTAATGCTGATTTTGCGGTTTCAGTTAGCGGTATTGCCGGCCCTGATGGTGGTACTGATGAAAAACCGGTTGGTACAGTTTGGTTTGGTTTTGCTAGCAAATCT
>NZ_NHNG01000635.1:0-1153 GCF_002287155.1 Arsenophonus sp. ENCA | reverse complement strand
TTTAAGAGATGATCTCATTCTTAAGCGACCAAACTTAATAACAAGAAGATCATTTTCACGTAAAGAGAATAGGAACAGTAATTTTAATCAAAACCCATTAAGTAGCATTGGAAAATGTTTTTTGAGTAGCAATAACTGTTCTTATGGTGATGTTTATTTAAAAATAAACGTCAATCATCCTGATGAAGATCTTCTACAAGAGTTACTTTATTTGATCGGTTCGTGGAGAAAAACACTTAACATAGAAGATCCAAATAAAGATGTTGTCATTCAATCATGGGATGTAGTTAAAGCTAAATTAATTAAATATAAAGCAATACCATTACTTGATTTATGGATGTGGTCAGATATTACTGGCAATCGAATTAAAAACGAAGTGTTAGCAGTAACACTTTATCCAGACGGTGAGTACGGATCCAATAACATAGCCCAAACGATAGAACCTTTTTTAGAGAAAATTTTCTCATTTTTTTCTATGAAAAAATTTAGCAGAGAAATTCTAGAGAAATAAAATCAGGAAATAATTCTGCGAAAAAAATCTCTTTTTTTTATGTATTTCATAACCCTACCAAACAATAGACATTCTTCCACATGTCGGAATAACCATGATGTGGAGAAGAATGCTAACCATCTTTTTTTACCCCCTCATCTCTATGGCTATCAAGTGCAATGAAAGTTAATGCATTGCCCTCGGCTGTTTTAAATAAATGTAAATCCCTTTCATAGCTACGTTTCTGGCTGTGAATACGCTCTTTAACAAAATTTGGTATCAGCAAAAAAAGTCTGTGAAACGGATGGCAGGGAAGTTGCGCCTGTAATTTGCTGATAGCTTCGTAGGTTGTTTATGCGAAGCGGAGTTGAGCCTACTTTACGTAGGGACTTTCCGAACGGGGTACGCTGACGCTAGCGTACACAAACACCAAATAACCAATAGGTGGATTTGTGGTGAGTATCTTTTGGTACTCAGCAAAAAATCTTCTTAAGTCCTTTAAGCCATAACCTAACCTTTAAGAGAACACATGAAAAAATTAATTGAATTACGTCAACAAAAAGCAGGCGTTGCCGAGCAGATGCGCGCTTTACTTACTCAATCTGAACAGGAGCAACGCAGCCTGAATAGCGAGGAAGCCAAGCAGTTTGACGAACTACGTGC
>NZ_NHNG01000267.1:0-1187 GCF_002287155.1 Arsenophonus sp. ENCA | reverse complement strand
CTGTGGTGCGCATCTCACCATCCACTGTCGCAGTGACGGTAAATTGTCCTGCTGTACTGGCGGTTAATTTGACGCTTGACTTACCCTTTGCATCGGTTTTAGTCGCCGATTTACTCAGTTTTCCACCGATGGTTGACCACTCAACATTGCTACCCTGAACAGGTTGACTATCTTTTGTGTAATCAAGCGAAATGGTCACCGCATCGCTGTTATTGGCTGTCGCGGTGTTTTTATCTACCGATAATGTCACGCTGGCTTCATGATGCAATTTTATCATCACACCTGCCGTTAATTTGTTACTGGTGAAATGTTTCTTCCAGTTACCCGCTGTGCCCAATTTTGTCAGATCAGGATTAGTCCCTTTTGATTCATCCCAGCTGTAACCGAGCACGCCCACATTTACCACGCCTTCACCTCGATAGCCAACGCCTAAATTTTCCTGATCGTTGATTTCATAAGAGCGAAAATGAGGTTCCTGTGATTCCGTGATAGTGATAGCCCCTGGTACTAAACCAAATATTGCATCAACAGGCGCCGTATCGGTGACTAATACAGGTTTACCTAATGTCCCAGGTTGGCCTCCGTAAATTACCACGCCTGCTTCTTCATAAACCTTGTTATCAATCGCCTGATCAACAATGTCAAAATAGGTTGTTGAGTGCATGACAAACAGATTGACACGGTTGAATTTATCCCCGTATTTGCGTAACCCCTTAGTGAGGGTCTTCTTGCCATCGGTAGCAATATTAGCCGTGACCATCATATCCGTATTAGCGCCAATCGCAGCCCCCAATGCTGCCAGGGAATACTTGATATAACCTTCAAGCGAAGCATCAGCAGCATCCGTACCGACAAGCTCAGAAAATTCTGAAACATCCCTGCCACGTCGTTTAAATGACTCTTCGGTGATTTCATAGGGGCCATATTTCCAAGGGGCTTTAACGTCAACGGATTCTCCCGCACCAATTTTCTTACCGGTAACTTTATCCGTAGAATTCACGTCACGATGTTCAATCGAACCGCTTATCTGATAAAATGCCCGTTTACGTAAATCGCCTTCTATAAAAACATTATCCAGTACAATTGCGCCATTTGACGCCTGATTGAACACCTCAAGATTATCTTGTCTACGCTCTAAAAATGCAGTTTGAGCCAAATCGTTACAAATAATTAAATCACTATTAACC
>NZ_NHNG01000721.1:0-1206 GCF_002287155.1 Arsenophonus sp. ENCA | reverse complement strand
CATCCAAAATCTCTGTGACAATAAATGCCCTACGTTCACCAATTTGCTTGAGATAATCGCAAAGGGAAACAGAACCCTCCAAGATAGGTAGATTTTGCGCTTTGACAAACTTACGTTTGGTGTGAGAAGGCGATTCCAGTTTGCGAGTAAATACGGTCATAAAAGATCTGCGTTTAAAACGAATAAAGCAAATTTTAATCGATAACATGAGCTTTTGCGACAGCCTCAGTAGCGGATTGGTGAGGTTTCACAACCTGTAAGAGAGGTCGCAACTATGGCTACCATTCAATCTTGCTCTAAATTTATTGATACTTATTGGATATTTCCTAAAAACTCCAACAAACCTTCTAGCAAAGTCTCATTCACACGTCATGACAGTCGTATATTCAAAGTGCTATTCAAGGATGATCGGCTTATCTGGGCTGGACGTACGCCAGTGATGGAGCGCGTAGCATGAGAATTGTTGACGTAAATCAAATAGAACAATTCAGCAATGTATTTCCTGAACTGACCACAAAAGAGCAGCTTGAGACAGCAATGTTATTCTCTCTTGGGCTATCAAAGAAAGAGATCGCATCTGCGAGGAATGTTGCCTATAGAACTGTGGAACATTCACTTGAAGATATCAAAGCAAGATATGATCTTTATTCACTAAACGATATGCTTTCAATATTTCAAGTTCGCTTATCATTTCTTGCTTTATCTGGTTGTTCAGTGAAAAAACCACAAGGAAGCAGCCTAGCGGCTGCAAATCGATATCGGGTAGAATGGTGGTACCTTGAACTTCTGGAAATCATATAAAATTACCCCCGTGCTTTCTGAATTCACTCCTCGCCCTCTAAAAACGTTGTTTCAGCGAAACGGTGCTTGGGCCGAACTGCTAAACACTTACCCACTGAGGCCTGTTGAAGTAGAAGTTGTCACCAAAATGCTAGCTTGTGGCACACCACTTATGGGAAGCCGCGAATTATGCTGTGAGAATACCCATTGTCCACATCGGCGCCTTATTTACCAAAGCTGTAAAGGTCGGGGATGCCCGAGCTGCGGCAAAAAGGCCACCGATATCTGGATCGCCACTATAAACTAGTTGCTGAATAGAGACTTGCATTTTTTGTCACGCTATTGAGAATAAAAAGAGGTTTAACTTAGAGAATAAAGGTTTGAAATGATCAACAAAGAGCGGCTGTTACGAGATAATCGTTTATG
>NZ_NHNG01000335.1:0-1212 GCF_002287155.1 Arsenophonus sp. ENCA | reverse complement strand
CGCCCGCAGGCTCCAGCTGGGATTGAGCGGCGCTTTGGCTGCCAGTTCCGGCATTAACGCCCCAATCCAGGCGGTGGTGGCGGGCATAAACTGCCCCAATCCCTGCGCCCCGATGGGGTTCGTGATGCCGGGCTGCCAGCCGCTTTCATGGTCAATCTGGGCGGCAAAATCCGCCACCGGCGCATTGATTCCCCACACCAGACGGGCGTTGCGTATCAGGTCAGCACGGTATGCTAGCGCCGCTTGTGGGGGACGCGCCGCATCGGCATCAAGCGCGCTACCAAAGAGCACTATCAGCAAAAGGAATAACAGCCATCTGGGGTCGCCCTGTGGATGTTGATAGCGGTTCATGGTCATAACCCGATTGCCACACTCAGACACACTGCCGCCACAATCACCGCCCGGCGCAACTGCGCGGCTGCAAAGACCTGATGGCAGCCGCCGCGCACCGGATGTCGGCCTTGTGCTACCTCCGGGTGGTCATGGTGCAGGTATTGTCCGGGCCGGGCTTTGGGAAACAGCGAACGGTCAAGCCAGTAACCGACCACCGCCGCCAGGGTAATCAAGGCAAGCTTATAGAGCACCACCGGCAATTGCTGCGGTGACACCAGGCCAATCACCAGCAACAGACCGGCAGCGGTGAGCAACCAGCCGCCGAGACGCGGGGTTTTAAAGGGGGTCAAGGTCAATTTTTTTCGGATTTTCATCACGGTCTCCCTAACTATCAGGCAGACAGTGTCGCAGGGGATAGCTACAAACGCTTTTAAAGCGGTTTACTAGTGGGAATAACAGGGGGTCGTTAGATTACGCTCAGCAATTGCCCCGAATGGGGCAAGGGAAAAAGCGCGACCCACCCGGTGCGCTAACACCGGACAGGCCGCCAACACACAGATATGGCCTGTGAGTCAACCGTGGCGCTTTCCGTTCTCGAGAACAGGAAAGAGTCTACACGAATTTCCATTAGTGAAACAGGCTTACAGACAATGACGCAACATTTTTTACCAATACTGCCCTGGATAGGCGGTAAACGGCGGCTGGCAAAACAGATTTTACCGCGCTTCCCGGCGCATACCTGCTACGTGGAGCCATTTTGTGGCGCGGCGGCACTTTACTTTATGAAATCACCAAGCCAAGCAGAGGTGATTAACGACATCAACGGCGAGTTGGTCAATCTTTATCGGGTACTCAAGCACCATCTGGAAGAGTTTATGC
>NZ_NHNG01000032.1:0-1220 GCF_002287155.1 Arsenophonus sp. ENCA | reverse complement strand
TTTTACGTGGTGCGGATCCCGGTTTTGAATTATTAATATCGTGGGGAAGAAAAGGTATTATTGCCTTAAAAAACGCCGCGCAGCAAGCCCAACAGAAAGTTCGCGGATTAACCCCATTAATCAAAGCACTGGAAAAAAAAGCGCAAGATTTGCCGCATGAGCCGATTAAGCCGTTTAAAGTAGAGGTGGCTTATCGTCCTGATTTGGAAAAAGAGGTTCAGGTAGTTAAGATCGGTAAACAGCGGGGTAAAGACATTTGGGTGCAGATCAATCTGGAAACGAATACCCTTTTTGGCTGTAAATATCTGCGCAACTCGACAGGTGAACTGAAATTAGCACCAGTGTCAATCCGCGAGCGGCTTTATCAATTAAAAACTCAAGGAATGGGGGCAAACGGGCGAATGAAGCCGCTAAAAATTGGCCACTTCAATCTGAAGTTTCCTCTTTCTACCAATCACAACAACAAAAACTGCAAGCATTAAGCACACAATTGGCAAAACGCCGGATTGGAAGCAAACTTAACTTATCAAGTGAAGACTTAAGTTACATGGATCTTACCCAAGTTTTTGGTGGCTACCATAACCTTGCTCACGCGAATTTACAAGGTACTAATCTAAGCAGATCTAACCTGAAAGACATTATCATCGTGGAAGCTAACCTAACAAAAGCGATAATGAACCAAACTCAGCTGGCTAATGCTAATTTACTCATGGCTAATCTAAATGAAGCGCAATTAGCAGGAGCTAACTTAACTAAGGCTAATTTATGTAACACTAATTTAGTCAACTCTGCAATGAACGGAACTATACTGCAAGAAGCTTACTTAAATAATAGTGACTTAACTAATAGTGATTTGACTGGCGCCAATTTGGCGCAAGCTAAGATAGCGAACGCTAACTTGACTAACGCCAATCTGACCAAGGCTAATCTAACTGGTGTGATATTAGTTGATACTAACCTCAATGGTGTAAATTTCACTAGTGCCAATTTAACGCAAGCCAAATTGAATGGCCTTACACTACGTGAGGCGATTTTTGATCAAGCCGACCTAACCGGGGCTAACCTTGCGAACAGCGATGTTAGCAACGCTGATCTGAGTAATACTATCTTCAAAGAGTTAACAATTAGTAACACTAATTTTGCCGGTGCTTCTTTACACGACAGTTTTACCCTTCAGCTACCTGGCGAGTGGGATGAGGATAGCCTAGATGCACTACTGA
>NZ_NHNG01000479.1:0-1221 GCF_002287155.1 Arsenophonus sp. ENCA | reverse complement strand
GCCAAAGCGATTTGCGTTAAGAAATAAGCTAATTTCACAAAGGTTTAACCATGAAACTTAACATCATTAAACTATTAATCACAACATTATTGTTTATCAGTGCAGCGTTTGCCTTTGAAATGTTAGTGGGACATCTTGCACATGCCGATGCCGTCATTGACCCACAAATAAGGTTTAAACGTGGTGAACTAGGCAATATTCATTTAGGCGGACAAGAGCTACTGGTTATCGGCATTATGATAGTGCCAGCACTCATTGTTTATTTGGGGGTATTTCTCGACACATTGAAGAAATAGTCTAAAGCAAATAGTTATTATCCCACCTGAATTTATACCACTTAAATTAGTAATACCGAAAGGTAAACGTTCAGCTATTAAAAAAGACCAGCGCAAGGCTGGCCAACACCAGGGAAAATGTTGCTGTTAACTAACACACAACGGCAACGATGTTACCGCAACAAAACAGCAAACCATATAGCAAATAATCTCTTTTTCACTAAATCCTATCCCTAGGACGAATTAACTATTCCTGCTCAGTCATCGGTTTTTTTATCCATAACACGAGTTTCGCACAGGCATATAAAATTCTAAAAATGGCTTAAAAGCAATGATTAATCTGCAAGTTACTAAAAAACATAAATTTTCTTAAATTACAATAAGTTGTATTTGATTTATAAGGTTTTGACTATTTATATATCATGCTGAATTAAACTTAAGGGCACCTCGAAAAACTCAAGATTTTCAATTAACCCTTGGCTTTCATTCTAAATAATTAGATTTTTTTTGATTATCACGCTACTGATTCTATCGCACATTGCCCTGGCTAGGGCCATTTGACCCATTCTGGGCGTCAGAAAGCCACGATGCACGCGCTCTGGAAGTACGCCAACCGCTTTAGGTTGTAACATGCTGCCATCATCGTCATGGCAAAATTAGCGCGCACCTGTCCAATGGTGCGGATCAGTTTTCTACCCATTTGTTCCATCGCCGCAAATGCATGTTCAACCCGTGCCCTAGTCTTTGCAATCCTGTGGTTTCGCCCTTGCTGAGTCTTGGACAACGGTTTGTTTCGATGGCCTTTACGCTGAATCTGGCTCCTATAGCCGTTTGCCTTCAGCCAAGCTTCCCGCTCCGCAGAGGGATAGCCTCGGTCGGCGTAGATATTGCGATTGGTGTTGGCCTTGTCAATGACCCTTTCGAAATGCTGACTGTCGTGGGTGCT